>NZ_JBFTSL010000006.1:0-221517 GCF_056400005.1 Arthrobacter sp. 01L42
GTCGGAGTTTGGCGGCGACGCTCAGCGGCCCGTAGTCATAGCCGAGGCTCTTCAGGGACTCCCGGGTCGCGAGAGCCAGCTGCGCCAAAGAGGCATCGACCTTGGCCGGGCTGGTCGCCGGCTTGGTCGAGGCAGTTTCCAAGGCTTTGATCGTCCCCCCGGCGGCAGCCGCGGCCCGGATCTTGTAAAACCAGGCCCGGGACACCTTATGACGTTCGCAGAACTGTGTAACCGCACCCCTCTCAGCGTCGTCAGGCCATGTCGCCACCAAATGCCGGATCTTGATATCGGGGTGCATCTTGCTCATGACCCGAGCAAAACCGGTCCGAGTGTCCACGATGTCCTGAGACACACTGTCCACGATGTCTTGAGACAGAAACGTCCATTAAGTCATGAGACTCCACAGTCGTCATTCGGCGTTCATAACCGCCAAGACTGATAGCGCAACGGGTGGTTGGAGGGGTGCCTCGAGGCTACTCCCCCGTTTCTCCGCCTATTCCCCCGTCTCGCCGTCTAGGGCCTCGCGGAGGAGATCGGCATGGCCGTTGTGCCGGGCATACTCCTCGATCATGTGGCACAGGATCCAGCGCAGGCTCGGTGCCGAACCGTCCGGCCACGGGCGACGGGCCAATTGGTCCAGGCCACCGGCGGCCAGGGCCTCCGTGACGCTGGCCCGGGACCGGTCCACGGCGTCCTGCCACAAGGTGCGCAGCTGGTCCGGGGTGTCCCCGGCGGCGGAATGCCACTCCCAGTCCGGGTCGGCCTTCCAGTCCACGGCGGCAAACGGGCCTCCCTGTCCCGGGCGTGCAGGGAACGGGAGAACCATTCGCTCTCCACATAGGCCATGTGCTTCAGGAGCCCACCCAGTGTCATCGATGAGGCAGCGGTAGTAGCCACAAGGCCGGCCGCGTCCAGCCCGGCGCATTTCCACGCCAGCGTGGCCCGCTGGTAGTCCAGGAATCCCAGGAGGGTCGCGGTTTCGTCGGAGGCGAGGGGAGGCTCCGGGCGGCCCTGATCGTCCACAATTGTCATGCGCGTGAGTCTAGCCGCCCGGCCTCCACGTCGCCGGAAACCGTCCGCTTCGCCGGAAAAGTACGGCGTTCCGGCACGCTTCCGGCGACTTCGACGACGGCGGCAGCAGGCACGGGGACGGCGGCGGCAGGTTCGGGGACGGTCCGCCTGGAGCGCACGGTCCGCCTGGCGCGCCGGTGGATGACGTACTCGGCCACCGCAAGGTTGATCACCCAGGCTGCCCCCAGGAGCACCGCCCGGGTCGGCTCGTCGGGCGGGCCCACCAGCAGCATCCACGGCAGCCCCGTCAGCGCCTGCGTTCCCGCGGCGACGCCGATCGCGTAGCCGCGGGTCATCCACGCGCCGTGCCGCACAAAATCCCGGCGCACAACCGCCACGACTCCCAGGACAATGCTCGCCGCCATGGCCGAGCCGAAGACCAGCCGCAGCACCAACAGCGCCGGTCCGTCCCCGGGCGGCAGCGGATAAAAGACGGCCATCCACAGGCCGGACAGGGCGGCCAGCAGGCCCGCCGGCGCGAGGATGCGGCCGGCGATGCGGTGCCAGCCCCGGCGGCCCCGCAGCGCGGGGAGGAACTGGAACGCACCGAGCAGGCTGTAGGTGGTGACACTGAGGATGTGGGTCACCACGGGCACGGGTGAGGCGAAGAACCGGGCGTTCTGGGCGGTGATGGCGGCACCGCCGGTCAGTTCCGTCAGCCGCGCCGCACCGGCGATCACCGGGATGAGGCTGAGAAGGATCAATCCGGCGGGCACTGGCCACTGGGGGCGGCGGCGGACTCGGGGGACGGGGGCGCTGCTGGCGTGTGTTGTCACGGCGTGGTCCTTGGCTGGGATGGCTGGCGGCGGCGGTACATGAGACGCGAGGTGTACGGCGTACACCTGATGCGGCCACGTTAGGTCTACGGCGTACACTTGTCAATAGGGAACCGTTAGGGAAGGGTGGCCGGATGACCCAGCAAGCGGAGCGAACGCGCCGGATTCCGTTGAGCCGGGACCGCGTCCTGGCTGCCGCCGTCGTGCTGGCCGATCAGGTGGGGATCGAGGCGCTGAGCATGCGCCGGCTGGCGCAGGAACTCGGCGTCGTGCCGATGGCGCTTTACAAGCACGTGGCCAACAAGGAGGAACTCCTTGACGGCATGGTGGACGCCCTTGTCAGCGAGATCGATCCTCCCGTCCGCGATGCCGGCTGGAAGGACGCCGTGCGCCTGAGGGTGCTCTCGGCGCGGGGGGCGCTGCTGCGGCATCCGTGGGCCCGGCAAGTGCTGGAATCGCGCACGAATAAAACTCCAGCGGTCCTTGGCTACATGGACTCGTTCATCGGCATGTTCCTGGCCGGAGGCTTCTCCGTGGACCTGACCCATCACGTCATGCACGCCCTCGGCAGCCGCATGTGGGGGTTTACCCAGGAGCTGTTCGACGACTCCGCCGGCGGGAACGCCGCAGGGCTGGCCACCCTTCCGCCGGAGGCGCAGGCGGCCATGTTCCAGGAGATGGCCGAGCGGTATCCGAACATCCTGAAGGTCGCCACCGCCTCCGCGCACCAGGACTCCGTGGTGGGCCAGGGGTGCGATGACCAGTTCGAGTTCGAGTTCGCCCTCGATCTGCTCCTGGACGGCTTCGAACGGCTGCACCGGCAGCACTGGACCTCCACTCCGGAACAGACCAGCCCGGCACAGACCAGCCCGGCGCAGACCTCGACGCCGGCGAGGCCCTGACCGGCCCCTACTCCTCCAGGAACCGCAGCAGGTACGGGAGAGTGGTCCGCATGGCCCGCAGGTCGCCCCCGCTCGCGGCCAGCTCGCCCAAATAATCGCCGTGGGTACCCGGCACGATCATCAGGCGCGCCCCGGGAATGACCCGTGACATCCGCACGGCGTGGTCAGCACTGACGACGTCGCGGTCGGCGCTCAGCACCAGGGTCCGGGCCGTGATGCGGCGCAGGTCCTCGTCCGACCATCCGGGGAAGCTCAGGATCCGCTGGCGGTCCAGTTCGAACATCCGCTCGAGGTGTCCGGGGTCCGGGTTCAGCCGGCGGTCCGCGTCCTGGTACACCTCCGGCATGTCATCGAGGGTTGCCTTTTCCATCCCCTCCCAGAATTCATCGCCCACAGCGTCGCGGCTGGCGAAGGTGGAGGCGGCAATCAGGCACCGCACCATGGACGGATGCCTCATGGCCAGCGCGAGCGCGGTGTGGCCCCCGGCGCTGAACCCGAGCACGTCCACGGAGTCCACGTTGAGCTCATCGAGCACGGCCTTGATGTCCCCTGCCGATCCTTCGGCGGTGAGCGGCCGGGCGGTAGCCGCGGTCCGGCCGTGGCCTTCCTCTTCGACGGCGATCACCTGCAGGCTCTCGGCCAGCAGCGCGGGGATGAGGCCGGCGAAATTGGTCTCGATGCTCGAGCCTCCGCCGGGAATCAGCAACAGCGGGGGCTCGCCGACCCGCGGGTGGCCATGCACCTCGTAGTACATGCGGAGGTCGCCGTTCGCCGCGTAACCGTGGGTGAAAGTCACATGGCATGTTACCGCCGCTAATACCGGGCTGAACAGGGCCTTGCGGACGACGGCGGGAGATTCCCGCCGTCGTCGTGTTGCGTTGCAGGTCAGGCGTTGACGGACTCGGCGATGATCGCGTCGACCTGGCCCAGCGCCTCCCTCATGCCTTCTTCCATGCCCATGGCGACGATCTTCTCCATCTGCTCCTCCGCCTCGAAGGTGGACAGGATGGTCATTCGGGTGCGGTCGCCGATTGGCTCCAATGTCACAACTCCGTGGATCGTTCCCATATCGGCCACGGGGTCGCCGTTGTCGTCCGCGAAGCCATCATCGAACTCCAGCCGGTGCGGAGCGTTGATGGTCACGAACCGCCACCAGCCGCGGGCCTTCTCCCCCTCGGGTCCCGTCATGTAGTAGCTGGCCTCGCCGCCCGGGACGAACTCGTGCTTCTCGAAGGTGGCCGGCCACGTGGGCGGCCCCCACCAGCGCTCGAGCTGGCGCGGGTCTTCCCAGATTTGCCAGACGCGCCCCACTCCGGCATCGAACTCGGCGACCACGGTGAGGCTCAGCGCCTCAAGATTCTTGACTGAACTGACAACCGTCATGACGAACTCTCCTATCCTTCAGTTTCCTTCAGCTTGGCCTTGCGATTTCTTGATTGGTCTGGCGCCTGCCTGCGTCTCGTCAGATTCCGGGGCGGCCACTTCGGCAAGCAGGTCCGCAATCCGGTCGGCGCGCTGGCGCCAGATGACCTCGTAGTCGTCCAGCAGGCGGCGGGCCCGCTGCAGGCCGTCATGGTTGGCCCGCACGATCTGCTCCCTTCCCCGCTTCTCCTTCGAGACAAGGGAAGCGCGTTCCAGCACCGCCACATGCTTCTGGACGGCCGCGAAACTCATGGCGTAGAGGGCGGCGAGCCCGGAGACCGAGTACTCGCCCACTGTCACCCGGCGCACGATGTCCCTGCGGGTCGCGTCGGCGAACGAGTGGAAAAGGCGGTCGAGTTCGTCGTCGTTGAGCTGGGTTCTGAGCTGATCTACAACCATTTGGTTGTAGGATAGCCCGACCGCTCGGGGGTGTCAATGGTTCACGAAACGACGCCCGGTGGAGACAAGGACCGGGCGGCAAGAGGCCGGTGTGCGGAGCGTGTGCCGAGCGTAGAGTGAGCCCATGAAGCGTGTGGTGATCGACCGCTTCGGCGGCCCCGAGGTCCTGCAGGTGGTGGAGGTCGACGATCCACGGCCCGGCCCGGGCGAAGTCCGCGTCAGGGTCCTGGCTTCGGGGGTCTCTTTCACCGACGCCCAGCTGCGCGCCGGCACCTACCTCGGCGGACCGAAGCCGCCTTTCACGCCCGGCTATGAGCTCGTCGGCATCGTTGATGAGCTCGGGCCCGGTTGCTCGCGGGTACGGGTCGGGGACCGCATCGGCGCGCTGACGGTGTGGGGCGCCAACGCCGAGCGCGTCTGTGTGCCGGAGGCATACGCGGTGGATGTGCCTGAGGACCTCGACCCGGCCGAGGTCGTAAGCCTCGTCTTCCCCTACATGACCGCCTACCAGCTGCTGCACCGGACGGCCCAGGCGAAGCCCGGGGAGAGTGTTCTGGTTCACGGCGCGGCAGGCAGGGTAGGGGCCGCCATCCTCGAGCTCGGAGCACTGGCCCGCCTCCGCCTCTACGGGACCGCCTCCGGCCGGGACCGCGCCGCAGTGGAGCGGCTGGGCGCGGTGGCGATCGACTATCAGAACGAGGATTTCCTGGCCCGGGTGCGCGGGCTCACCGGCGACGGTGTAGACATTGCCCTCGACGGGATCGGTGGGCCGTTGTCTCTGCGCTCCTTCCGCGCGCTGCGGCCCGGCGGTCGGCTCGTCGTGTTTGGCCGCTACGCCACCATCGCGCAGGGGCGCAAGAACTGGCCGGGCGTGATCGCCTGGTACGCGGCAACGGGGAGCGTCGCCCTCTGGGGCTGGCTGTCACCCCGTCGAAAAGTGTTGTCCTACCGGATCCAGAAGCTGCGCATCCACCACCAGGACTGGTTCAGGGCAGACTTCTTCGCGCTGCTCGAGTTGCTTCGCCGCGGCGAGATTCACCCGGTGGTGGCCGAGCGCCTGCCGCTTTCCGACGTTCGCCGCGCCCATGAGCTGCTGGGGACCACCGCGTCGAAAGGGAAGATCGTGCTCGTACCCTGATAAAGGCCCCGCCGAGTTCGCGGGAAGCCTGCGAGGTCGCCGCAAGGTTCCGGCGACCTCGCACGTTTCCGGCGACTCGGCGCGCCGTCGCCACGAGGGAGGATAGTTTTAGGGCATGACGGCAAGCTACAGGTACGACGTCGAGATTCTGCACCTCCTTGTCTCGCCGGCACACGCCTACTTCGGCCGCGCCCGCGATGGTGCGGCGCAGGTCCCCACGACGGACGCGGACCAAGTGGAGCTGGTGGCCGGCAAGGGCATCGTCGGCGACCGGTTCTTCGGCAAGGCCGCGCACATGGACGCCGCCGTCACCCTCCTCTCGATCGAGGCCCTCGAGGCGATGGCCAAGGAACTGGCAGCCGGCCCCTTTGACCCGCTCCTGACCCGGCGCAATGTGGTCCTCCGGGGCGCCCAGCTCGCTCCCCTGCTCGGCGAAGAGTTCGCGCTCGAGTCGAGGGGCAACGTGGTCCGGCTCCGGGCCGGACGGCCAGCCCACCCCTGCGCCTGGATGGACCGGATGCTTGCCCCCGGCGCGCACGCCGCCATGCGCGGCCGGGGAGGCGTGCGCTGCCAGCCGCTTTCGACCGGCCTCCTGAGCCGCGGCCCGGCCGTGCTGGTCAGCCCCGTCCCGCTCGACCCCGGGCAGGCCGGCGTCCCCACGCTGCTGCGCCCCTCCCGGCTGCCGTAGCGGCGCGGACGACGGCGATCGGCGATCATGTTCTTTGCCGCGGAGGTGGAACAAATGCTCATCCGAATCGTCGGCAGGAAATAGGCTCGGACTCATCGATCAGGCGGCCGCACGGCAACCGTCAAGCGCAAAACCGGTGAAGGAGCCAGGGTGGACACCCGAAAGCTGAAGTATTTTCTGGCTGTTGTTGACCACGACGGGTTCAGCCGGGCCGCGGAGCACCTGCTCATCGCCCAGCCATCGCTCTCGCAGACCATCGCCGCCCTCGAGAAGGAGCTGGGCGTGCCGCTCTTCCACCGGATCGGGCGGCGGGCGGTGCTCACCGAGGCGGGCAAGGAGCTGATCGGGCCGGCCCGGCTCGTGATGCGCAACCTCGATGCTGCGCAGTCCGCGGTGCAGTCGGTGCGTGGGTTGCGCAGCGGACGGCTGGACATCGTCACGATGCCCTCACCCGGGATCGAGCCCCTGTCCTCGATGATCGCCGCCTTCACCCGGGCGCATCCCCTGGTCAGGCTCAATGTCAGCGCCGCCTTCACCCCGGAGGACGTCATCGAGTCTGTCCGAAGCGGCAGCACGGAGATCGGGCTGGCAGGCTCCCCCACGCCCATCAAGGTTCCCGGCGTTGAGGTGCTGGAGCTCGATCGCCAGCCGCTGATCCTTCTCGTCAATCCCCAGTCCGATACGTTTGGCGCCGCAACAACGATCCAACGCGAGGAGCTGGCCGGCCACCGCCTGGTCGCGAGCCAGCGCGGTTCGCTGATGCGCTGGCTTGTGGACGACGCACTGGCGCGGGGGATCGACGCCGAAATCGTCGTCGAGGTCGCCCACCGGACCTCGATCCTGCCGTTGGTCCTGGCCGGGGTCGGCCACGCCGTGATGCCGTCGTCGTGGGCGCCCCTGGCCCACAAATCGGGGCTGCGGACGCTGCTGATCGAACCCGTGTCCTACCTGGATGTTGCCGTTCTCAGCCGGAGGGACGACCTGACCCCCGCAGCCCGGTCCTTCCTGGCGGTGGCGCGGCTGCACGCGGCCCCGCAACAGCAAGGAGGGACAGAAACGCCTCCCCCGGCGCATCATCAATAGGCTGAACCTATCTAGCGGATCGGATCTTGGTCTTGGACGGCATGTGGTGCCGGCCCGTCTACTTGAAGAGGAAGGCAGTGTGACGCTGCTAACACACTCAACGAGGAGGTAGGCACATGAGCGCCACCCAGACATTCAGCATCGCTTCAATCCCCGCAGACGGAGTCGGCAAAGAGGTCGTCTCCGCCGGACGCCGGGTCCTGGACGCCCTGGCGCAGAATTCCGGCGGCAAGTTCGCCTTCGAATGGACCGAGTTCCCATGGGGCTGCGAGTACTACGCCAAGACCGGCCAGATGATGGACCCCGACGGACTGGACACCCTCAAGGACTTCGACGCCATCTACTTCGGCGCTGTCGGCTGGGAAAACGTCCCGGACCACATCAGCCTCTGGGGCCTGCGCCTGAATATCACGCAGAACTTTGACCAGTGGGCGAACATCCGTCCGGTGAAGTTCCTCCCGGGCGTCCAGTCCCCGCTGCGCAAGGCCGACATCACCGAGCTCGACTGGATTGTGGTCCGCGAAAACAGCGAAGGCGAGTACGCCGGCCTCGGCGGGCGCAACCTCAGCGGCCGCGGCCCGGGCAACGAGGTCGCCCTGCAGACCGCACTGTTCACCGAGAAGGGCTGCGAGCGCATCATGCGCTTCGCGTTCGATCTGGCCCGGACCCGCACGGTGAAGAAGGTCTCCTCCGTCACCAAGTCCAACGCCCAGCAGTACGGCATGGTCCTCTGGGACGAAACCTTCCAGCGGGTTGCCCTGGACTACCCCGATGTCGCCACCGAGAGCGTCCTGGTCGACGCGATGAGCGCCAAGTTCATCCTGCACCCGGAAGACCTCTCCGTGGTCGTCGCCTCCAACCTGAACGCCGACATTCTCTCCGACCTCGGCTCGGCCCTGGCCGGCAGCCTCGGCCTGGCGGCCAGCGCAAACCTGAACCCGGAGCGCCGCTTCCCGTCCATGTTCGAGCCGGTGCACGGCTCGGCCCCGGACATCGCGGGCAAGGGCATCAGCAACCCGATCGGCGCGATCGCCAGCGCAGCCCTGATGCTGGACCACTTCGGCCTGCACGAGGAAGCCCGCCGCGTCGAGGCCGCCATCGAAGAGGCGACCGGCGCCGGCCACCTGACCCGCGACGTCGGCGGCGACGCCACCACCGCGGACGTCACCGACGCCATCATCGAGGCCCTGGCCCGCACCCTGGCGGCCGTCTAACGCTTCCGTCCAGCGCTGCGGCGCACTGAAACGGACGACGCCGGCCTCGCGGCCGGCGTCGAACGCTACACACTGCACGGGGCGGCTGCGCCGAACTGGCACCCGCCCCGCGCAAACCCCCACACTTAAAGCATCTCCAGAGACATTCCACAATGAGGTAGGAATCATGGGACACATCACCACCGCGGGCACGGACATCCCGGCCCCCAAGAAACGTTGGTACAGGCAGCTGTACTTCTGGGTATTGACCGGCATCGTCCTCGGCATTCTGGTGGGCTGGCTGGCCCCGGCCGCGGGCATTGCCATGGAACCGATCGGCACCACCTTCGTCAACGCCATGAGAATGCTGATCGGCCCGATCGTGTTCCTGACCATCGTCGGCGGCATCGCCAGCGTCGCGGATCTGAAGAAGGTCGGCATGACCGGGCTGAAGGCCCTGACGTATTTCCAGATCGGCACGATCTTTGCCCTGCTCTTTGGCCTGGTCGCCATCAACATCTTCCGCCTCGGCGAAGGCGTCAACGCAGACGCCAGCGCGATCAAGACGACGGACTCCGCGGCCAAACTCATCGACGCCGGCGCCCACCAGGAATGGTGGCAGTTCCTGACCCACATCATCCCCACCAGCGTCGTCGCGCCCTTCGTGGAAGGCGACATCCTCCAGATCATCTTCATCGCCGTGATCTTCGGCGTCGCGCTGAACGCCATGGGCAAGGTCGGAGCGCCCGTCCTGGACGGCGTCCAGCGCCTCACCGGGGTCATGTTCAAAATCCTGGGCTTCATCATGAAGGCCGCCCCGCTGGGTGCGTTCGGCGCGATGGCCTTCGCCGTCGGCAAGTACGGCGTCTCTTCCCTCTCCAGCATGGGCGGGCTGATCGCCCTCTTCTACGCCACCTCGATCCTCTTCGTCGTCGTGGTCCTCGGCTCCGTCATGGCCTTCCTGAAGCTGAACATCTTCAAGATGATCCGCCACCTCAAAGAGGAGTACCTGCTCATTCTGGGCACCTCCACTGCCGAACCGGCCCTCCCGGGCCTGATGCGCAAGCTCGAGCACGCCGGTGTGAAGAAGGAAACGGTCGGGCTCGTGGTCCCCACGGGCTACAGCTTCAACCTCGACGGCGCCGCCATCTACCTTTCGCTGGCCGCCGTCTACATCGCCCAGGCAACCAACACGAACCTGACCATCGGCCAGCAACTGGGCCTCATCGCGGTCATGCTGCTCACCTCCAAGGGCGCGGCAGGCGTCGCCGGCGGCGGCTTCATCGCCCTGACCGCCACCCTGGCCACGCTCGGCACCATCCCTGCCGCCGGCATCATGCTTATCTTCGGCATCGACAAGTTCATGTCCGAGTGCCGGGCCCTGGTGAACTTCACCGGTAATGCCGTCGCCACCTTGTTCATCGCCTGGTGGGACCGCACCCTGGACGCGGACCGCGTCCGCCGCGTCTTCAACGGCGAAACTGTTGAGCCGCTGCCCAGCGAGGATCCGATCCTCCCGGACGGCTACGGCGACATCGACGATGACCTGATCGAATACGGCCACCACACGCACCCGGACAACCACCCGGAGCGCACAGAAGCCGCCGATGCCGATTCGACGGCCAAGGACACCCGCCGCCCCGCCTACTCGGAAACCATCTGACATGTTCAACACCACCGCCCCGAAAACCGTGCGGACCCTCATCGCACCGGACAAGTTCAAAGGCAGCCTCACGGCCGGCGAGGTGGCCGACGCCCTGGCCGCAGGGCTCCGCGCCGGAGCGGGCTCCACCGGCGGGGCCGGAGCGGTCCACTGCGAGCTGCTTCCCCTGGCCGACGGCGGGGACGGCAGTGTGGACGCCGCCGTCGCCGCCGGCTTCACCCGGCACCGCCACACTGTCACCGGGCCCACCGGCCAGCCCGTCCCGGCCGGCATCGCGTTTGACGGCACCACCGCCGTCGTCGAGGTCGCCAACACCTGCGGCCTGGCGCTCCTGCCGGCGGGCCAGCTGGAACCCTTGGCGGCCTCCAGCCGGGGCTTTGGGGAAGCGATCCTGTTCGCCCTCAGTCTCAAC
Organism: Arthrobacter sp. 01L42; assembly: GCF_056400005.1. NCBI lineage: Bacteria > Bacillati > Actinomycetota > Actinomycetes > Micrococcales > Micrococcaceae > Arthrobacter > Arthrobacter sp. 01L42. Next base: position 10,748 of record NZ_JBFTSL010000006.1, read on the forward strand.
CCGGCCAGGATCGTCCTGGCGCTGGGCGGAAGTGCCAGCACCGACGGCGGCATGGGAATGCTCACCGCCCTGGGCTACGGCTTCCACGACGCCCGCGGCCGGCAGCTCCACGGCAGCGGAGAGTCACTGGCGCAGATCCACACCATCCGCCGGACCAGGTTCCCCGAACTGGACAGCACGGAGCTCGTGGTCGCCAGCGACGTCCACCATCCACTGCTCGGGCCCGGCGGCGCGCCGGCGGTCTTCGGACCCCAAAAGGGCGCCGGACCGCAGGACGTTGCGGCACTGGAGCACGGGCTGGCGCACCTCGTCGCCACGTTGACGGACGCCGGGTTTGAGGACGCCGCCGAACTGGCGCAGCGCGAGGGCGCCGGAAGCGCCGGCGGGATCGGCTTCGCGTGCCTGCTGCTGGGCGCCAAGCAGGTCTCCGGCGCCGACTACTTCCTGGACCTGCTCGATTTCAACAACCGCAGGGACAGTTGCGACATCGTCATCACCGGCGAAGGCAGCATCGACGAACAGACCCTCGCCGGCAAACTTCCCGCCGCCGTCGCCCGGAGGTCGGGAACCCGCCCGATCATCGCGGTGGCCGGCCGTTCCCTCCTCCCCCGGGAAAGGTGGTCCGAACTGGCGCTCACCCGGGTCTACACCCTGGCCGAGTACACCGACCAGGACTCCGCCAAAGACCCCGGACTTTCGGCCGCCCTGCTGCAGAGGATCGGGAGGGACATCGCGGCAAGCCTGCTGTAGGCGCTAGCGGAATCTGGCCCCGCGGTCTTACTGCCTAATCGCGCTCTGGCTCTTCCCGCCCTGACTCTTCCCGCTCGGCGATCGCCTTCACGCTCGTTACCAGGCTGTCCCACATGCCCTTGGAGTGGTCGGCGTCCTCGGCACTGGCGTTGTTGTCCTGGGCGAGCGTCAGTTGCGTGGCACCGGCCTGGTCCTCGAGCGTCCAGGTCAGCGTGTGGTAGTTCTCCGGCGCATCCGCCTGGCCGCTCAACGGGCTGAAGTGCGTGACAACAAGCCGCCGTCCGGGTTCAAACTCGAGGATGCTGCCCCTGTCCTCGTACTCCTTGCCGTCCCAGGTGCCCCGCCACAGGATGGGTCCGCCTACCGCCCAGTCGGTCACGAGTTCGGTGCCGAACATGAATTCCTTGGCGGCATCGGGATCGGTGATCACGGACCATACGCGGCTCGCGGGCGCCCCGATGGTGATGGTCGAGGTCGCCACATACATTCCAGGCATAGCTTCCTTTCCTCGCGGAGTCGCTCGGCGCCGGCAGCGCCCGGCACCGAGACTACTCCGCCGGGCGGAACGTGCGGAAGCTCCCTAGGCCGGGTAGATCGCGATGGCGGCGGCCTTGATGACGAAGTAGACGCTCATTCCGGGGATGAGGCCGAGGTCGGCCGACGCGGCCGGGGTGATGTCGGCGGAGAGTCGACCGGCACGGACACGGATCTGATCGCCGTGGGGCTCCAGGTCCGTGATGATCACTTGGAATGAGTTTCGCGGGCTGCCGTGCTCTTCGGTGAGGAACACCGATACCGCCGAGGGCGGAAAGACCGCTACTCCGTCCTGCCCGGGTTCGATGGTCTCGTCCCGGTAGCCCGCGACGACCATGCCCTGGGCGGTGGTCACCCCGGCGTCGCTGACAGTCCCCGCCACCAGGTTCAGCCCGGCCAGCCCGGCGGCGAACCGGCTGCGCGGTTTTTCCAGGACTTCGCGGGTGGGGCCCTGTTCGGTGATCCGGCCGTCCTCGAGGACGATCACCCGGTCGGCCAGCATGAGGGCGTCGAGGATGTCGTGGGTGATGATGATGGCCCGGCGGCCGGCGAGGACGCGCTTGAGGAGCCGGCGGAGCAGCGGGGCGGCATGGATGTCGAGCGCGGCCATGGGCTCGTCCAGGAGCAGCAGGTCGGGGTCGGCGGCGAGGGCGCGGGCCACGGCCACCCGCTGGGCCTGTCCGCCGGAGAGCTGTCCGGGGCGCCGGGAGGCGAGGGAGTCGGCGTCGACTTCACTGAGCCAGTGCATGGCCGTTTCGCGGGCCGCGGCGCTGGAGGCGCCGGCGCTGCGTGGCCCGAACGCGACGTTGTCCAGTGCGCTGAGGTGCGGAAACAGGAGGGCTTCCTGGGCCAGCAGCGCCGTGCCCCGGGTGTGCGGGGCGCGCCAGATGTTGGTGTCCGCGCTCACGTCGAAGAGGACTTTTTCGCCGATCGTGGCTTTGCCGGCATCGGGGCGCAGCAGGCCGGAGATGATCGAGAGGAGCGTCGATTTACCGGCCCCGTTGGGCCCGAGGATGGCGATTGTCTCGGCCGGTCCGAGGCTGAAGGAGACCTCGAAGCCCCGCGCGGCAAGGGTTGCGTCCAGCTGAAAGGTCACCGGAGTGCTCCTTCCGGTGCCACGCCAAGGCGCGGGCGCCGGTAGGAGAGCCCGACGACGGCCACCGCCACGGCGACCAGCAGGAGGGAGAGCGCGACGGCGGCGTCGGCGTCGGTTTCGCGTTGCAGATAGATCTCCAGCGGCAGGGTGCGGGTGACGCCCTGCAGGCTGCCGGCGAAGGTCAGGGTAGCACCGAATTCGCCCAGGCTGCGGGCGAAGGACAGAACGGCGCCGGAGGCCAGTCCGGGGAGCACCAGCGGGATGGTCACCCGGCGCAGCACCGTGCCCGGGCGCGCGCCGAGGGTCGCGGCGACCGCCTCATACTTGTTGCCGGCGGTGCGCAGGGCGCCTTCGAGGCTGACCACCAGGAACGGCAGGGCAACGTACGTCTGGGCGAGGACGACCGCGGTGGTGGAGAAGGCGATCTGGATTCCGGCCAGTTCCAGGCTTTTGCCCAGCAGTCCCTGGCGGCCGAAGGTGTAGAGCAGGGCGATGCCTCCCACCACGGGAGGCAGGACCAGCGGCAGCAGGACGAAGGCCCGGAGCAGGCGCTGGCCCGGGAACGGGCTTCGGGCCAGGATGAGTGCGAGCGGCACGCCGAGGACGATGCAGGAGGCGGTGCTCGCCGCGGAGGTACGCAGGCTCAGGCCGAGCGCGGTGAGTGCGGATTCGGAGGTGATCAGCGGGATGAACTCGGACCAGTTGACCCTGGCGACCATTGCCACCAGCGGCAGCAGGACGAAGAGTGCCCCTGCTGCCGCGATGGCGTAAATCCATGCCGGGATGCCTGTGTACCCGGTGCCGCTGCGCCTGTGCATGCCGCTTACGGGGTGCCGAATCCGGCGTCGCTCAAGACCTGCTTGCCCTCGCTGCCGGTGACCGCTGCGATGAAGGCAGCGGCGAGCTTCTTGTTCTTGCCCGTGCCGACCGTGGCGATGGGGTAGGTATTTACGGCCTGGTCCGACTCGGCGAAGGGGATGCCTCTGACCTTGTCTCCGGCGTTCTTGACGTCCGTAACGTAGACCAGCCCGGCGTCGGCCTCACCCGAGGTGACCTTGCCCAGGACATCCGTGACGGACGATTCCTCGCTGACCGGCGCCAGGGTGGTGCCGGTGGCTTGTTCGACGGTCTCGGCCGCGGCGCCGCAGGGAACCTGCGGTGCGCACACCACGACCTTCACGCCCGGCTTGGCGAGGTCGGCGAAGGAGCTGATCGATGCCGGGTTGGACGGCGGAACCGCGATCTCCAGGACGTTCGTGGCGAAGTTGGCCGGGGCGCCGTCGATCAGTTCCGCATCGGTCAGCTTGGTCATGTTCTTGGTGTCGGCGGAGGCAAAGACGTCGGCCGGGGCGCCCTGGGTGATCTGCGTGACCAGGTCCGAGGAGCCGGCAAAGTTCAAAGTGATTTTGGTGTCGGGGTTCTTCGCCTCGAAGTCGCTGGCCAGCTTGGTGAAGGTCGATTTCAGCGAGGCCGCGGCGTACACGGTGAGCGCTCCGGACAGCGTGGGGGTCTCACTGGCCCCGGCGCTGGAGTTGGAGCCGGTTCCGGCTGCCCCGGGTGTGCCGGCGGCACAGCCGGCCAGGCCCGCGGCCAGGGCGCCGGCCGCCAGCAGTGCGGGGACGTGCTTGCGGGCGGTCCTCATATGAGGCTCTTTCCGTGGGGCGTTTCGATGATGACGGTGGTGGCTTTGACCACGGCGGTCGCCACGGATCCAAGTTCCAGGCCCAGTTCCCGGACGGCTTCGCTGCTCATCAGGGACACGACGCGGAAGGGCCCGCACTGCAGCTCAACCTGTGCCATGACTTTGTCAGCGGTGATGCCCGTGACCAGGCCGACGAACCGGTTGCGGGCGGAGCGGCCTATCTTGGTGGGGTCATCGGGAAGCTGTGCCTGGTCGCGGGCCAGGTGGGCAAGTTCCAGGCCGTCCACGGCCAGCCGGCCGGAGTCATCCTTGACCGGGGTCAGTATCCCATTCTCGGTCCAGCGCCGGACGGTGTCGTCACTGACCCCGAGAAATCGTGCTGCTTCGGAAATGCGGATTTTCGGCATACCTCCATAATCACCTATTTGCGGCCATTATGGGGAAACTGATCCGCAAATCAGTAAAGAATCCTCGTTTGGGGTCATCCGAGGCGCAGCCGGGTCCGGCCCCCGGGATCCTCGAACTCAAGGCGCATTTCAGGCCGGCCGGTGGCGCCGCCGCCGGGCGCCGCCCGCTGGGTGGCCACCAGGAGCGACGGCGGGTCGATTTTCCCGCCGCCCGGGACGATAATCGGAGGTGACCGGACAGCTTCTGCCGAGAGGAGCCGGCCGTGGCACCCACCACCCTGCTGGCAGGATTCAGATCTGCGATCGCCGCCCTCACGTTGGGGGTGCTGCTGCTGACCGGAACCGGCTGCTCCTCCGACAACCCCGCGGAAACCACGAAGATCACGCCGGCGACCAACGGGATCAACACTGTGGTCGGTCCGATGAAGCTGGCGGACATGCTCATCCTCTCCCACGGAGCGGACCAGCCCGGACGGATCATGGGCACCGTATTCAACACGTCCGCCAAAGACGCGGTTGTCACCATCTCCGGCGCTTCCGGATCGACGGTATCGATTCCGGTCAAGGCCAACGGCGAAACGTCTTTGGCCCAGCCTCCGGCCATGATGCTGGACCCCACCACGGGATCCCCCGGGTCCCTGGTCACGGTCCGGGTGAGCGAGGACTCCACAGGTAAGTCGGCCGAGCTGCAGCTTCCGGTCCTCGACTCCACGCTGCCCGAATACCAGTCGTACATGCCCGCGACGCCCGGATCCGGGACTGCCTCCGGCAGCCCGTCACCCACGCTGCCCGGGAACATCACCGCCCCATCCGGGACCGGGTCCCCCAGCCCCTCCCCCAGCCCGTAGCCCGAAGCCCGGCCCCAAGCGCCAGCTAGGGAATCGCGGCGACGACGTCGATCTCGACGAGGAAGTCCCCCAGGACAGGGCTTAGTTCTCTGGCGCGGTCCCGGGCCGGCGGATTCACTGAACTGCAGGGGAACGTTTAGTGCAATCGGCGGAGGGAGCGTGATCCCTGTGGGCGGACCCATCCGGCTGCTGGAACCGGGCTGCCCTCACGCGGCGCCCACGGAAACGGGCGCCGATCCGTCATGGAGCTGACGGTCATTGTCCTCATCACCGCCCTCCTGTTCGCGTGGGCGCTGGTGTCGGCGCGGCTGCAGCAGGCGGACCTGACCGCTCCCATTGTGTTCACCGCTGTCGGCGCAGCCCTGGCCTGGTCCGGGCTGGTCAGCGGCCCGTCGCCCCTGGCGAGTATCACCCCGGTTGTCGAGGTCACCCTGGTGTGGGTGCTCTTCTCCGACGCCGCCCGCCTGCCGCTCCAGCAATTGCGCCGCGACGTGAGCCGCTACGTGCGGTTGCTGGGAGTCGGCCTGCCGCTGACGATTGTGTTCGGGTGGGCCCTGGCCGCCTGGTTCTTTCCCCAGTTCGGGTTCTGGCTGGCCCTCCTCGTCGGCGCAGCGCTTGCCCCTACCGACGCCGCACTCGGAATACCCGTGGTGACGAATCCGGCGGTGCCGTCGCGGATCCGCCAGCTGATCACGGTCGAAAGCGGCCTCAACGACGGCATCGCCACCCCGGTCGTCATGCTCGCCATCGCCGGTGCGGCCGCCGCAGCAGGCCTGGAGAGCGCCAAAGGCCCAGGCAGCGCGGCCATGGAACTGCTCATCGGCGCCGGCGTCGGCGCAGCGGCCGGCGCCGCGGGCGGGTGGCTGCTCCAGCTGGCCCGCCGGCGTGGAACCGCAACCGAGGACTTCGCCGGCATCGGCGTCCTGGCCCTGAGCCTGCTCTCCTACAGCGCCGCACTCGCGGTGGGCGGCAACGGCTTCGTCGCCGCGTTCTGCGCCGGGCTGGCGTTCGGCACCTGCGCCGGGGAACGGGGGCCGGCCGAACTGGCCTTCGTTGAGCAGATGAGCGGCCTGGTGTCCCTGCTCGTGTGGCTGGCCTTCGGAGCCATCACCGTGCCGATCATGCTGGAGCACTCCCTCCCCCTGACCATCGCGTATGCCGTGCTCAGCCTCACGGTGGTGCGGATGCTGCCGGTAGCGCTGGCCTCAATCGGCGCCGGCCTCGACCGGAAGACCGTCCTGTTCGTGGGCTGGTTCGGCCCGCGCGGACTGGCGTCCCTGGTGTTCGCGCTGCTGGCCCTGGAAGCCCTTGGACCAGTGTCCGATCAGGCTGTGGCCGTCATCGCCGCCACCGTACTGCTCAGCGTCCTGGCCCACGGCTTCAGCGCCGCACCGCTGGCTGCCCGCTACGGACGGGCCGCTGCCGCAGCGGGACCGGAGCCCGGCGGACCGGTGCCGGTCTCTCCGGCCCCCGCCCGGGGGCTGAGCCGCATGCACATCCACCCTCCGCATTTTCGGTCGAAGCGGTCCCGTCCCTAGACCGCACCGAACCGTCCGCACTGGCCTCGGGTGCCGTCGTCGCCGTTCACGTTCCGCCACAGCGGCTGTGATGAGTCTCACGCGCAAATTTCGCCATCTGGCTTGAGCCGCCCGCGCGGCGCTGTGCACTATGGAAAGGCAAGGCAGGGACTGCGACGTTCCTGCCGGTGCAGCCCGACGATTTCCTGCGACGTTCCGCGTCCGCAGTAAACGCCGGGCACCCATCCTGGTGGACGCAATGAGGCCAAACCGGTGAGCTCGCAGAGCTGCCCACGGTCTCAGGCGTTCCTGGTTTGGCCCCTACGGCGGCTCCGCATCGGTGCGGCAGCCGGACATCCGGATTCATGAAATGGAAGCACTGAACAATGACGTTTGAAACTGCCAACTCTGTAACCCACAAGCTCTGGGACCGCTCCACCATGCACCACGAGCTGGACGCGCTGGTCCACGAGCTCTCCGAGCGCCACAACACAGCCAAGAGCAACATCGCGGTCCACGCCAGCGGCCCGAACACCTTCACCCTCAGCCTGAACCACGGCGCCTAAAGCCCGGGTTCCAGGCAGCAAAGCCAAACGACGACGGCGGGAGCCACATCCCGCCGTCGTCGTTTGACCTTAAAGCCCGCGGATCAACCGGCGCCCACGGCCCCGCGCATTTCCGTCTTGACCCGGTACATGTCCTGATCTGCGGCCAGCAGCAGGGCCGTGGCCAGTTCTTTGTGCGCGGCCGGATCCGCGTCCGCCGGAACAGCCGTTTTCGCCTGGCCAACGGACATGCCCAGCCGGAGCTCGCTCCCCCCGATGGTGACGGCGCCGGCCAGGCAGCTCCGGACGCGCTCTGCAACCGCCTCGAGCTCCGCCGCGTGCTCCAGCCGAGGGATCAGGACAACGAACTCGTCCCCGCTGTAGCGCGTGACGGTGACCGCGCCGCGCACGGCCTGGGAGAGCATCAGCGCCACGTGTTCCAGGACCTGGTCGCCGGCCGCGTGGCCCAGGGTGTCGTTGACCAGCTTGAACTTGTTGACGTCGCAAAACAGCACGCCGACGCGGTTCCGCTGTTCGCCGGCGCTGGCCAGGGCCGCCAGCAGGTTTTCCTCGAGGTGCCGCCGGTTCGGCAGGCCGGTCAGCGGGTCATGCAGCGCCCGATGGTGGGCTTCCCGCAGGAGCGCGGCGCGGTCCGCCTCGGCATCCTCGAGTTGCCGGTGAGCGCTGGCCAGTTCGCGCTCATACCGCCGCCGCTCGGGGGCCGCGAAAAAGATCATCAAATCCCTCGGTTCTGCCCCGTCCACGGTCCGGGTGACGGACAGCAGGACGGGCCTGCGCTGCCCGTCCTGTCCCAACAGCTCGATCGAGAGTTCGGCGAGGTGCCCGTCGCGTTCCAGCTTCGGCCCGGCGTGCGTCCGGTACATCAGTCTGTCCCCGGCCGGCATGAGGTCCAGGAGGCGGGTGCCGCCGAGGCCGCCTTCGGGGATTCCGGTCCAGGCGCACAAGGTGGCGTTCGCGGCCAGGATGGTCCCGTCGGTACCGGCAACGATGTAGCCGGCGGGCGCCTGGTGGAAGAGTTGCCCGTAATCGACGGCCGTGGTGCTGGTCCGGGTCATGCCGGCTTCAGGAATTCGAGGATGGCGGCAGACGTTTCCTCCGGCGCGCTGCTTTGCGGGAAGTGGCCTGTGGCCGCAAGCCGGACCAGGGTGCTGTTCGGGAGCGCGTGGTGCAGGTAGGTTCCCACGTGGTCCGGCGTGACGACGTCGTCGGTGCTTTGCAGGACCAGCACCGGGATGGTGACCTCGCCGAGCAGGTGCCGGACATCGGAAAGGAACGCCACCCGGGCAAAGTCACGGGCAACCCGGGGGCTGATCCGCCCGAAGCTGCCCTGGATCTCATGCTCCAGTTCGGGAGCGTGCGGCGTATTCATGTAGACCGGGGCCATCGACTCGGCCCAGACCACATAGTTGGCATCCAGGGATTCGAAGACGTCGTCGATGTCCTGCCGGGTGAACCCTCCCACGTAGCCGTCCTCGGGGTGGTCAAGATAGCTCGGCGAGGCCGTGACCAGCACGAGCCGGCCGAACCTGCCCCCTGCGTCCCGGGCGGCCGCGCTGACGGCCATCATCGACCCGACGCTGTGGCCGATGAGGGTCACGTCCTGCAGGTCGAGTTCGCCGCAGACTTCCACCAGGTCATCGACGTAGGCGTCAAGGGCGGAGTAGGTGGCCGAATCGTAGGCGGACTGGTCGGAGCCGCCGGAGCCCACATGGTCCAGCAGAACCACCCGGTAGCGGTCGGTGAACCGGGGCAGAATCTTGCCCCACATGCTCTGGTCGGTGCCGAACCCGTGGGCGAACACCAGCGCCGGGCCGTCTTCTGGCCCATGCACCTCGACGTTGTTGCGCGCTGCCGCACCGGACATCATCGGCCAACCTGCTCTTCCAATTCACACATGGACCCACCTATCGAGACCGACGGCTGCACAATTCATCCGGGCCTCGGGCCCAGAAAAATCCGTCCGCCGCCTGCAGGCGCCGCCCCACGAAAATTCCCATATTACAAGGATGTATTTCGACGACGTGGATCCATCTTAGTCCGGTGGGCTGCGGGCCCGGACATGCGTCCCCGCAGGTCACGCGGGGTTTCTGGCGGGGATGCTTACAGCCGAAAACTGGCCGTAGCAAGCTGTTCCGGCGCGCGCGGCAGATCCCGGACACACGTATTGACCTCCTGCTCCCGCCAGGAGGTCCGGCACACGACGGCAAATGGGCAACCAAGCGGCCACCTCTGGCACGCGCCGCCCTCCTGCTGGCACACTGAGCCGATGAGTGATCCCCTCCCCCAGTCCCGGCGGCCTGGCATCCGTGCCGCGATGTTCGTGGACTTCGACAACGTCTATACCGGCCTGATGGCCTTGGACCCGGCGGCCGCTAAGAGATTCGCCGAGGACCCCAAGCACTGGACGGAGGCGCTGGCCGCCGGCGGCGCGGGCGAAGAATCCCGGCGCTTCCTGATCCGCAACTGCTACCTCAATCCGGTGATTTACTCCAAGTACCGGCCGTACTGGACCCGCGCGGGCTTCCGGGTGATCGACTGCCCCTCCCTGACCCAGCGGGGCAAGTCCAGCACCGACATCAACCTGGTGCTGGACGCAATGGATGCCCTGGCCGGCGCGGCACATATTGAGGAGTTCTTCGTCGCGTCTGCCGACGCCGACTTCACGTCGCTGGTCCAGCGGTTCCGGGCGGCCGACCGTATGACCACCGTCATCGCTGCCGGCGCCGTGGCGTTCGCATACCGGGAGATGGCCGACAGCGTGGTGGAGTCCCACGACTTCGTGGCAATCCTCAACGGGACCGCGGCCGGCATCCCCCGCATGGTCCCGTCCGCCGGACTTGGCACCCCGCTCCGCACCGCACAGGGCACGCCCGGGTCTGCGACGTCGGCCGCCGACGAGGTCCGGGCCCTGGTGCAGGCCGCGCCGGGTCCGGTCACGGGAGCCGTCGCGGCGCACCGGGCCCTGACCGCGGACCCGTCGCTGAAGACCGATTGGGGCGGGCACGGCAAGTTCGGGGCCTGGATCGCCCAGATCGGCCAGGGCGTCCAATACTCGTCCACGCCGTCGCCCGGCTGGGTGTGGGACGCGAAGCGGTTCTCCCCGGAGCCCTCCTCGCTGGCCTCCGACGCCCGCCCCGCGATCGAGGAGCAGGTCACCCGGGTCACGGACGTTCCGGCGCTGTCGGCAGAACAGTTCAGACAGGTCTTCCTGTCCCTGGCGGCGAAGCTGCGCGACCATTCGGGCAACCGCAGCGAATTGGCACGCTCCGTCCGGGACGACTGCGTGGCGGCCGGGCAGCCAGTGTCCCGCTCTGCCGTCAACTTCGTGATCCAGGGCGTGGTGTACGCCGGCGGCTCCCTCGCAGAGGAGATATCAGCGGCAGAACTCGCTGCCGCGTGGACCAGAAACGTGGAAGAGCTGTGCCGGCTGGCCCTCATGGAGTTCGACGACGCCGAAAAGCTCGCGCTCAGGCGCTGGGCCGGCGGCGGGCTGCTGGAGTCCGGCCCCGGCGGCTCCCGGGCATAGCGAACCTCCCGCCGTCGTGGGCTTGCGCCGGGTGCCAAACCGATCAACAGTGTGATCTATCTACATCGAGTACTCACCAAACGAATTCGGAACGGAGCTGGAAATGCCCAACGACCTTACGGAGCTGGTCAGCGTCCGGTACATAGTGGCCGACGTCGATGCCGCGGTCGACTTCTATACAGCGCATCTCGGATTCACCGTCAGGATGAGCGCCGCGCCGGCGTTCGCCGATGTCACCCGCGGCCGGTTGCGGCTCCTCCTGAGCGGGCCGGCCAGCTCGGCAGGCCGTCCCATGCCGGACGGCACGGTGCCCGTGCCGGGGGGGCTGGAACCGCATCCACCTCATCGTGGGCGATATCGCGGCCGAAGAGGAGCGGCTGCGCGCCGCAGGCCTCACGTTCCGGAACGACATTGTCACCGGCCCCGGCGGACAGCAGATCCTGTTGGAGGACCCGTCCGGGAACGTTGTCGAGTTGTTCCAACCCGCCGGCGAATAGCGGCCGTTTCACGCAAGCGGACGACGGAGGGATTTCTCTTCACCGAGGTCGCCTAGCTGGGCTCCCGTTCCTGTCTAATGGGGAGCCCAGCTGCGCTTGGGTCCGGCTGACGGAAGACCTGAGGAGATCTCCCGGAGCGGGGACATCTTCGCTACGGCTTCAGGACCACCTTGATGCAGCCGTCTTCCTTTTTCTGGAAGATCTCGTAGGCGGCCGCGGCACCGTCGAGGTCGACCTCGTGAGTCTTCAGGTCCATGACGCCGAGCGGGTCTGCGGAATCTTCCACGAGCGGGAGCAGCTCGTCCGTCCACCGGCGGACGTTGCACTGGCCCATCCGGAGTTGGATCTGCTTGTCGAACATGCTCAGCAGGGGCATGGGGCTCGCTGTACCCCCGTACACCCCGCTTAGCGAAACGGTGCCTCCCCGGCGCACGGAGTCGATCGCTGCATGGAGAACCGTCATGCGGTCTACACCCGCAGTCTCCATGGCCTTCTTTGCCAAGGCATCCGGCAAGAGCCCCACCGCATTCTGCGCAAAGGCGCCGACGGGCGAATTGTGCGCTTCCATGCCGACGGCGTCGACGACCGCGTCGGGGCCCCTTCCATCCGTCATATCGCGAAGCTGGTCGCTGACGTCCTTCGTGAAATCGATCGTTTCCACCCCGTGCCGCTCGGCCATGCGGCGGCGTTCCGGAACCGGCTCGATGGCGATGACGCGCTGACCCAGGTGTCGACCGACGCGGCTGGCGAACTGCCCCACCGGGCCGAGACCAAAGACGGCCAGTGTGCCGCCGGCGGGGACGTCGGCGTATTTCACTCCCTGCCAGGCGGTGGGAAGAATATCGGAGAGGTAGAGGTACCGCTCATCAGGCAGTTCGTGCCCGACCTTTATCGGCCCGTAGTCGGCGTGGGGCACGCGCAGGTATTCCGCCTGCCCACCGGGGACCGAACCGTAGAGCTCGGAGAACCCGAACAGGCTCGCCCCGCTGTTGTGGGCATGGACCTGGGTGGTTTCACACTGGGACTGCAGCCCCTGTTTGCACATCCAGCAATGGCCGCAGGAGATGTTGAAGGGGATGACCACCCTGTCGCCCGGCTTGAGGTTCCTGACCTCGGAGCCGACCTCCTCAACGACGCCCATGGGTTCGTGCCCCAGGATGTCGCCGGCCTTCATATAGGGGCCAAGGACCTCGTACAGGTGGAGGTCCGAGCCGCATATGGCCGATGAGGTGATCCTGACGATGGCGTCCGTCCCCTTCTCAATGACCGGATCCGGAACAATCTCCACGCTGACCGACCGCTTTCCCTGCCAGGTAAGTGCCCTCATATTCGCTCCTTCAGTCGCAACCAAATTAGTAAGTCTACTGACCAATAAGATCATTCCTTGTTCGCGCCCGGATGGGAAGGAGCGTCGGTCTGAGTCCTACGAGCCCGGCGACTTAGATGGTCGGACCGCATCAACCAATTTGATCCAGGTCCCGGAAGAGGACTGAAAGTTTCATCCGCTGCAATTTTCTTGTCGGGCTGCTGTTTTACCCTGGGCGCAGCCCGGGAAAGCTCATAGCCGGGACTGAGGTCGTCCCGGCTGGCGATGAGCTCGTTCGAAGGGCGGGAGCCCGCGGCTGAGGGCAGGATGCGGCCACGGCCTGGCCGCCCTGGCCGCCCGCCCCAAATAGCCGCCCGGCGGCTCAGCGGCACCTTCGCACAAAGCGGACGACGGCGGGACTCCCGGCCGTCGTCCGCTGCGTTTGGCCACCCCGGTTTCGCTCCGATCTGGGCTGCCGCAGCCGCACGCTCACTGCTGTGGCATGGGAGTATTCACCTATGACTATCGATAATGATGCCGCCAACCTCCCGGCGCAATTGGACTCTCGCGGCACAGACGACTCGATCGAAGTCAGCCGTGGCTGGGACCACATCGGGGCCATCATTGTCGATGCGACCCTGCAGCGGCGACAGAACTACCACGCGACCGTCAGGCCGCGCGTTGTCGCTCTGGTCGGGGCATGGCCTGATGCCGCCACGACCAGTGGATTCCGGCGGCGCCTCGATACCGGGGCGCTTTCCGAAGTTATCAGCTGGCCGTCCCCTGGCCGTCTCGCCCAGGTAGAGGACATGACGCGCGTGTTCGAGAGCCAGGGCATCGAGACTGTAGTCGAACTCCGAGGAGCACTTGGTGACGACGCCAGCAGAGCCGTTCTCCGGGAGGCTCTTGGGGCCGTGCGGCATGTCAGTTCCAAATCGCTCGATTACATTGACACCCTTTGCGGAGTGTCAACGGGCGGGGCCGTCGAAGAGTAAAAAGCGGGGAGCGGTCCAGGTTCGCCAGCGGACTCCAGGTCCACCCCGAGCGGCGGAGCTGTGGGCACTCAAACGTCGATTGTGACGATGGCACAGGAGGCTGCCGAGTCTGCACGGGCGCCGGATTTTAAGCTGACGGCCCGGGAGACGCAGCAGCACATCTTGGCTGCGGAATGCTGCTGGCGTTCGCTGTAGAAGACATCGCGGTGGTCGATGGAGCCCCGCAGGCCGAGCAAACGCACTTCACACAGTCCGCATTCGCCCTTGCGGCAGTCGAACATCATGTCGACGCCGGCGTCCTCGAGCGCTTCCAGCATGGACTTTCCGGCGGGGACGGTTGCCTCGACGCCCAGGCGGGGCACGCGCACCACGAACTCCTCGGGGTCGAACCAGCCGCTGTTGCCAAAGGTCTCGTAGCGGAGGTTTGTCACGTTGAGCGCCCGGGCATCCCAGCCCCGTTTGACGGCGTCCATGAGCCGGATGGGGCCGCACATGTACAACTCAGTGTCCGGCTCAATCGTGGCCAGCAGCTCATCTACGTTGAGTGCTGTGCCTTCATCGTCCACGTGGACTCGCAGCGCGTCGCCATGCAGCTGCTCCAATTGCGCCAGGTAGGCCATGGCGGGGCGGCTGCGGCCGGCGTACACGAAGGTGTAGTCGGCCTTGATGTTTCGGAGCACCCGGGCCATGTTGATCATGGCGGTGATGCCGATCCCGCCGGCCAGCAGTACGTAGCGCGGAGCGCCGATCCGCAGAGGGAAATTCTGCAGCGGCTGCGTGATCTCCAGCCGGTCGCCTTGCTCTAGGGCCTGCATGAAGTGGGAGCCGCCCCGGGATTGAGGGGCCCTGAAGACGCTGATCGCCACACGTCGGCCGTCCCCGCTCGAATCGACGATGGAGTAGGAGCGCCTGTGCTGCTCGCCGTTGATCGAGACCATCACGTCAATGTGTGAGCCCGGCTCGGCTTTCATGGGCCTGGACTGTTCCAGGACCAGGCGCCGGGTCTTTGCGGTAATGTCCTCCGCCTCGACCACAGTGCCGATCTGCCAGACTTCGATGTTCGTTGCAGCCATGTCTTCTTCTAACTTCCTGGGATCGGGCGATCCGGTCAGGCGGTGGGGATCAGTCGGCCTTCGGCGGCGAGTTGTCGCTCTATCAGCCGTCGCACCCACATGCCGCCCGCGTCGATGTTGAGGTTGTAGAACTCGTAGTCCGGGTTGGCGTCGATAGCATTCTGCTGGGCCGCCAGCATTTCTTCGTCCTCGCCGAACACGCCGTGTACGCCGTTGCGCAGCTGGGTGGTGATCAGCTGGCTTTCCAGCCGGTAGTTGCGCATGAAGGCCCAGAAGTAGTGGCATGTTTTGGCGCTTTCCGGCGAAATCGTGTTCATCACGAAGCCGTTGACGCCCTGGCTGCGGTCGCCTTCGGGGGCCCCAGTGCCCGCCTTGGCTACTCCGACGTCGATGTTGATGGTCGAGGGCGACTGGAAGGTGATGATCTGCCAGCGGTCAACCCGCCCTTCGAAACCCGGAAACTTGTCCCGCATGTTTTTGAGCCAGAACGGCGGAGCCTCGATGTCGAGCATCCAGCGCGATACCGTGACGGTGTTGTCGTCATGGGTCACGACGAAATCGGACTCACTCAGCTCGTCCTGGCCGATCGAAGAAGAGTGGACGAATTCCTCATGGGTGAGGTCCATCAGGTTGTCCAGAACGAGCTGGTAGTTGCACGGCGCCAAAATGGTCTCGCCATCACCGGCCCAATCATCCGAGCTCATTTGGTGCATGTCCGGGATAAGGGCCGGATCCGCGAGGGTGGCATCCCCCAGCCACACCCACACATAGCGGTAGCGCTCGATCACGGGGAAAGACGGCACGGTGGCGCTGGGATTAATGGTTTCCTGGGCGGGCATGGAGACACAGCGGCCGGCGGAGTTGTAGATAATGCCGTGGTACGGGCACTGGATTTGGTCCTTGCCGAGGGTCTTGCCCATGGACAGCGGGGCTAGGCGGTGCCAGCAGGCGTCCGCCAGCGCCACTGCCTTGCCATCCTCGGTGCGGTACAGGGCGAGCGGGCGGTCCGCAATCCGGCGCGACATCGGCTTGCGGGTTACCTCGTGGTCCCACGCGGCGACATACCAGGTGTTAAGCGGATAACCAAGCACTTTGTTCGTTGTTGAGCTCATGGACTGCATCAGCGCGGTCATGATCGATCCTTCCCCTCACGGTATACCTATGCTCATAGGTAGTGGCTTGGATCACAGCATAACTATGTTGATAGGTAGTGGCAAGCCCCCCCCCCCCCCCCAGCTGCCCCCATAAGCGAACCGCAGAAGGGGACGACAAAAGGCCCGGACACCCAGGCGGGCATCCGGGCCTTTCGGCACTCAAGACTCGAGCTTGTCGATCAGTTCCAGGCCGCGCCTGGCCCACTCGATCTCCGCTTTGGCGCGTTCGATCATGCCTTCATAGGTGAAGATTTTGTAGCCGGCAATCTTGGCCCGGTCCTCCTCAGGCGCGGCCTCGAGGCGGCGCGCAAGCGTGGGGTTGCTCCGGTCTTCCAAGGCGGCAACCATGTCCTGCCACTGCTGCGCGCGGGAGGAGTGATAGGCAATATGGGCGCGCATCTGCGCTCGCGCGGCTTCCGGGTCGGCCCACTCAAGGTACGCCGCCTTAAGATGGATCGGGTCACGCTCCCGGGCGTAGTCCAGGGTGGTATTCATCCATGCCCGGAAAGCCTCGACTCCTTCCGGAGTGATGTGATAGCGCTTCTTTTTGCCTTTTTTGCCCCAGGGCTCTTCCACTCCGCTCAGCAGGCCATCCTTTTCCATTCGCCGGAGTTCGGGATAGATCTGCGAGTCCGGTGCGTGCCAGACGTAGCCGACGGATTGTTCAAAGTGCTTGAAAACGTCATAGCCCGTGAGGGGCTGAGACGTCAGCAGCGCAAGCAGGGCATAACGCAAACTCACTCGTAACCGATCCTCTCCGTCAGGGCGCCCTGCTGCCGATGCCTTGCGGCAGGGCCGGGCGCCGCCTCCATTAAACCCCTTGTCAACTAACTACGTTCATAGTTATGCTGTGTCCCGCGCCACATTTACCTATCACTATAGATAGTTTCCCGGCTGCCAGCCTTCAACGACGAGGCCCGGCCTCCGCCTCCAGAAGAGCCACCAGATCTTCTCCACGTCAGTTTCAGCATCTGCCCGGACCGTCCGTGGCCTCTAGAAAGTAGTCCCATGCAACTTCAAGAACGCATCGACGCGTCCCGTATGTCTCTGTATCAATGGCTGATCGTGGGCCTGTGCATCGTCCTCAACGCCCTCGATGGCTTCGATGTGCTGGCCATGGCCTTCACCGCCAACAGCGTGACCCGGGACTTCGGCCTTAGCGGCGCCGAACTGGGTATCCTGCTAAGCGCCGGACTGGTCGGGATGGCCATCGGCTCGCTGGGCCTCGCGCCCTTTGCCGATGTCATCGGGCGCCGGCCCATGGTCCTGATTTCGGTCGGTCTCGCAACTGCCGGGATGCTGCTGGCCTCCGTAGCGCACTCTGCCGTGGAACTCGGGATTTGGCGCGTGGTCACGGGCCTCGGTATCGGCGGGATACTCGCCTGCACAAATGTCATCGCCAGCGAGTACTCCTCCAAGCGCTGGCGCGGGCTGGCCATCAGCATCTACACCGCGGGATACGGCATCGGGGCAACGCTCGGCGGCGCAGCGGCGGTGACTCTGCAGGCCAGCTTCGGCTGGCGTTCTGTGTTTCTATTCGGCGGCATCTGCACTGCCGCCGTCTTCGTACTGCTCGCTGTCCTTCTGCCCGAGTCTGTGGACTTCCTCGCTAACCGGCGTCCCCGCAATGTCTTGGACCGCCTGAACAGGATCGCGCGCAAGATCGGACAGCCCGCCGTCACCGAACTGCCCGCAGTGGCTGCCAAGAATGATCGCAGGAACAAGGTCTCCGAACTGTTCACAGCCGGCAACCGCCGCTCCACCTGGCTCGTCTGGCTTGCCTTCTTTGCCACCATGTTCGGTTTCTACTTCGTGAACAGCTGGACCCCGCGGCTCCTCGTCACGGCCGGCATGACCGAAAGCCAGGGAGTCGTCGGCGGGCTGATGCTGACCTTAGGCGGCACCTTCGGGTCGTTGCTCTATGGACTGCTGACCATCCGCTGGAACAGCCGGAAGGTGATGGTCATTTTCGCCGTCCTGTCGGCGGCCACCATGGTGATGTTCATTTCCACCGCGGGTATCCTGATCCTCGCCTTCGTCGCGGGCGGCGTTGTCGGCATGCTCATCAACGGCTGCATCGCGGGCATGTACACAATTACCCCGGCGCTCTATGGCGCTTCCGTCCGGAGCACCGGCGTGGGCTGGGCCATCGGGATAGGCCGCGTTGGTGCCATCGTCGCTCCGCTCATCACCGGAGCCCTGCTCGACGCGCACTGGACAGCGTCCATGCTGTACATGGGCGTCGGCGTCGTAGTCCTGGTGGCAGGCGGCGCAGTTGCGGCAATGCGGCCATCCCAGCAAGATGACGGCGCCCTAATCGACGGAGAGAAGGAACTAGCCCTGCCTGCATAATCCAGTGTCAACGAGCGAGGCTCAGGCGGCATAGTGCGGACGACGGCGGGACTTCCCGCCGTCGTCCGCTCCTCCCTGCTGAACCCACAGCACATGACTCTGCGGCCCGCCATCCCTTGAACGCGTCGACGGTCTTGTAGCTAACCCGGTGGGGGGAGAGCGCCATAGGTATTTGGCAGCGCATGAGGATTGACGGGCCTGTCCGCGTCGGACGCGGATGGCTCCCTGGTGTCGTAGGTGCGGGCCGTTCGCAGGTTCCGGGATCGTTTATGCAGCCCCACGGCAACAAGCCCAAGACCAACTGCCAGAAGACCGAGTCCGAGGATGAACAGCGCCACCGCCCCCTCCCCCGCGATACCCGAGAACACCTCAAACAGCGGCATCGGCAGGACGAAAACCGTGGCCGCCAGGAAAGTTGAACCCACAGCAATTTGAGATGTCCCCTTGGGCTGCATGGTTCCCCCTCCGCCTACGCCGCCCGGGTCCCTCAGGTCTGGTCCTCTGCGGAGGCGGCGCGCAGGTCGGGGTCCACACCTCTGGTTCGCTGCGCATCCACGGACGGCACCGGCTCGTTATCCGCGCGATGAAAATAGAGCCAGGCCGCGACTCCCGCGCTCACCGCGACGGCCGCCACTCCGGCAATCACCCAGGCCTTCCCGGACGCCGTCCGCCGCGACTTAGCCCGGGCGGGTGCCGTGACAACACTCGGGGCAACCCGTTTCAGGCCCTCTTGAACACGGGGAGCAAGAGTTTCCACTCCACCGGCGAGGTCGTCAGCGAGCCGCCGTAGTCCGGTCTGGATCCTCGGAGACGCAGATTCAATCCCGGCATCGAGCCCGGCCACCACTCTTTTCAATGCCGCCTCGACTCCGGGAGTGGCCCACTCCCTCCCCTCGGTGAGCTGAGAGATGAGATTCTCTGAAAGATGGCGGATCTGGTCGGCCTGGTTCTTGGGTGCTGCCGTGCGCATGAGTGCCTCCTCGATGTGGTGGATGCCCATAGCCTACGGCGGTCGGCACCGTAGAAACAGGCCCTTCCGGCCGCAGCCAATACGAACGCCCGGGTTCCTCGGTGCGCTCCCCTCCTACAGGAATCCTCCCTACAGGTAGGTACTTGAGAGACACCTTTCCGCGACGGCCCGGAACGGCGGCCGTGACGGACGATCACCGGCGAGGCACGTCAGGTGTGAACTCTGCACCGCAGGCGGACGACGGCGGGACCTCCCGCCGTTTTCCGCCTGCGTTTTGAAGGTGCTTTACAGCGCGGACCAGCCGCCGTCGGAGGCGAGGATGGCGCCGTTGATGTTGGTGCCGTCGTCGCTGAGCAGGAAGGTGATGGACGCGGCGAGCTGCGCGGCGGTGGCGGGCGTCGGGACGGTGGCCTGCATCAGCGGGCCGAGGCGTTCTGCCGCGAGCTGGGATCCCCAGGTGGCCACGATGTTGGTGATGGTGGGGCCGGGGGCCACGGCGTTGAAGCGCAGGCCCCTGGGCCCGTACATCACGGCCGAGTTCTTGGTCAGGCCCACGACGGCGTGCTTGGACGCGGTGTAGGCGGCGCCGGCGGCGGACCCGCGGATGCCTGCCTCGGAGGCGACGTTGACCACGGACCCGGTGCCGGCGTCGAGCATCAGCGGCACCACCGCGCGGGTGAGGCGCATGAGGGCGGTGACGTTGATCCGGAAGACGCGGTCCCAGGTGTCGTCGTCCACTTCGTGGATCGGGGCGAAGTTGTCCATGATCCCGGCAACGTTCGCCAGGGCGTCGATGCGTCCGCCGGCGGCAGCGACGACGGCGGCCACGGTCTCCTCGCTGGAGATGTCGCCGGATACCGGGACCAGGTCCAGCCCGGTGTTCTCGGCCACGAGGTCATCGAGGCGTTCCTTGCTGATGTCGGCGGCGATGACCCGGCCGCCTTCCCTGGCGATCCGCAGCGCGGTGGCCTGGCCGATGCCGGAGGCGGCACCGGTGACGATGACGGTCTTGCCGGCGAACCGGCCGGCGGTGGTGGCTTCCTGCCATGAAGCTTCGTTGCCCATGATGTCCTTCCAGACGTTGCTGACGGTGATGCGATCCACCTTATGACACTCTGTGTCATTATGTAAGGGTGAATACTGGTGGGATGCCTTCGGATGCTGTGACCACCGCCGTTCCGCGCGCCGCCGGGCGTCCGGTGACGATTGATCCCGACGCCGTGGCCGCCATCGCGCTGCGCCTGTTCGCCGAGCGCGGCTACGAGCAGACCTCCATGGAGGACATCGCCCGCGAGGCCGGGATCGGGCGCAAGAGCCTGTACCGCTACTTCGCCAGCAAAGCCGAGCTCGTCTGGGGCGGCATGGAACCGGTCATCGAGGCCTCGGGCCGGGTACTGGATTCGGCCCGCGTTGACGGCGCGGCCGACGGCGGCCTCCTGGCGGGGCTGCGCGACGCGGCTGTCGCCGGCGTTGCTGTCCTGCCGGACCTTGCGGTCACGCGCGGCCGACTGCGGCTGATCGCCGAGCACCCCGAACTGGCCAGCCGGAGCTACGAGTCCCTGGCGCCGCAGCGCGAGCGGACCCGGGCCTACCTGCTGTCCGCGGGAGTCCGCGAGGATGTCGCGGGGTATCTGTGTGCCGCGTTGATCGGCGCGACGTTCGAGGCCTGGATGCAGTGGGCCGCCGGGACGGACCCGGACCCGGTGCCGTATCTGGTGGCAGCGGTGGGGGTATTGCGGGTGCCGGAGTCGACGCGGGCGGGGTGACAATGGGGAGATGAGATCCGCATCGAACCGAAGCCGGCCGAACGGCCGCCGCCTGCCGGTCCGGACCCGGGGTCCCGCCGTCGTGGTTTGGCTGGTGCTGCGGTGAGCAGATTCGTCCTGATCCCCGGAGCGGGCGGCGCGGCCTGGTACTGGAGCCGCATCGTTCCGCTGCTGCAGGGGGCCGGCCACGAAGCCGTCGCTGTCGATCTGCCCGGCGACGATGAAAGCGCCGGGCTGCCCGAGTACGCGCGCCTGGTGCTCGAAGCCGTCGGTGGACGCCAGGACGTGGTGCTCGTTGCGCAGTCGCTGGGTGGCTTCACCGCCCCGCTCGTGTGCGAAAAAGCCCCCGTCGCCGGGCTTGTCCTGGTGAATGCGATGATCCCCGTACCGGGCGAGACTCCCGGCGCATGGTGGGGAAACACCGGCTGGGCTGCGGCGCAGCAAAGCGCGGCCCAGGCCCACGGGTACAGTGCCGAGTTCGACACGGACACCTATTTCCTGCACGACGTTCCGCCGGAAGTGGCCGCGGAAGGCGAACCGCATCAACGCCCCGAAGCAGAGGCGGTGTTCGAATCGGTCTGCACGTTCACGGCCTGGCCCGGGATCCCGACCCGCGTCCTGGCCGGAGAGGGAGACCGCTTCTTTCCGCTGGACTTCCAACAGCGGCTCGCCCGCGAACGCCTCGGCATAGAGCCCGACGTCCTGCCCGGCGGCCATCTCCTCGCCCTGGCAAATCCCGACGGTGTGGCCGATTACCTGCTGCGCCGCTGAACGTGGGAATTCCGGCCTAGCGGCTGCTCACCTGGCCGAACAGTTTCGCGATGGGCGCGAGCACCAGCGGGCGGGCGGCGTACCATCCGGCCGCCGTGATGGCGATGGCGGCCGCGAAGAGCCAGAACCCGACCCAGTTCACCACGTCGGTGCCGCCGAACATGTGGTTCAGGTTGCGCAGCGCACCGGTCGCGAACACGAGGAACACGTGGACGAGAATGAACAGCACGAAAAACAGCATGGTCGGGAAGTGCACCGCGCGCGCAACCTCTAACGGGTAGACCTTGTTCAGCGTTTTCGCGTTCTTCGGCCAGAACTCGCTCATGCGCGCACCCGTGATCGCAGCGACGGGGGCCGCGATGAAGACCACCACGAAGTACATGATCTGCTGCAGGCTGTTGTAGTTCACCCAGCCGGTCTCAACGGGCCAGTCGAGTGTCATGTACTGCAGGAGCGCGGAGAGCGCGTTCGGGACGGCCTCCCAACTGCTCGGCACGATCCTCATCCAGCGGCCCGAGGCAAACAGCAGCACCACAAAGATGAGCCCGTTGGCCAGCCACAAAATGTCGAGCGACTGGTGCAGCCACAGGTTGATGCTGATCTTCTTGCCACCGCGCTTCGGCGTCCAGTACGCCGGCGGCTTCTGCTGCGTGCGTACCTGATAGCCGGAGCGAATGATGAGCACCATCAGGAAGATGTTCAGGAAGTGCGCCCACTGTGCCCACCACGGGAAGCCGGGCTCCACCGTATCGGGCAGGTCATAAGCGCCGGGGTATCTCTCAAGGAACTCGGGCACGCCCGGCAGCGTCGTCACGCCGCGTGCGGCGAGCACAAGAATCGCTGCGGCGGCCACTCCGCCGATGCCGAAGAGCACGACGAGCTTGATCCACTGGCCCAGGGTACGTGAGCCGTAGAGCCTTGCCTCGGCCTTGGGCTTCACGGGCTTTTCGACGGCGGCGGGCCGTGCCGCGGGCGCCGGGGCGGCGGCCGCGGGTGCCGCGACGACGGCAGGCTGTGCCACCGGTGCCGGGGCGGTGACGGCGGGCGGTGCTTCGGGCGCCGGGACGGCGGCGGCCGCGGGTGCGGGTGCGGGTGCGGGTGCGGGTGCACTCGACGCCGAGGGCTCCGTCTCGACGTCGGCCTTCACCACGCTGGCAGCCGGGGCAGGGACAGCGTCGGCAACGCGTTCGGGATGTGTCTGCACCGCAGGGGCGGCAGCGACCGCCGGAGCAAGCCCAGCCGGCGGCCACGGCTCGCCACCGGGAACACGGGGAAGCCCGCGACGCAGCGAGGCGGTTCCGGTCGTCCGTGTGGCAGGCGCGGCTGCCGGAGCAGCTGCAGGCGCCGCCGCCGCCGGCATTGCTGCTTTCTCAGCAGCACCAGCCACGGCAGCATCTGCGGCCGCATCTACGGCAGATGCCGCCGTGGCGCCGATGGCCGGAGCCCCGGACAGAGCCGCCACCGGTACCGGAGCTTCTCCCGCTGGCGGCCAAGGTTCACCGCCCGGCACGCGCGGCAGGCCGCGGCGAAGCTGCCGCGCCACCGCGGCGCCTGGAATCACCGCCGGGACCGGCGCGGACAGCGCCGCACCCGGCGCCGTTTCCTGGACAGCAGCCGGGGCGGAGGGCGCGGCGGCCGCGGCCGATTCCACCGCGGAAACTGACGCCGACAGATCGGCCGCTTCTGCCGCTTCTGCCGCTTCTGCCGCTTCTGCCGTGGCAATGTGTGCGGGCGCCTGGCCTGCTGGAGGCCAGGGTTCGCCACCTTCGACGCGCGGCAGGCCCCGCCGGATGGACCGAGACAGAGTTGCCATCGCTACTTCTTCCGGGCCTCAAGTGCGCTAATGAGCTGGGGAACAACCTTGAAGACGTCGCCGACCACACCGTAGTCCGCGACCTCGAAGATCGGCGCGTCCCCGTCCTTGTTGATGGCGACGATCATCTTCGCGGTCTGCATGCCGGCCCGGTGCTGGATCGCGCCGGAAATGCCCAGCGCGACATACAGCTGAGGTGACACGGAAACCCCGGTCTGGCCGACCTGATGCGACGTCGGGACGTAGCCGGCATCCACCGCGGCGCGCGACGCACCAACGGCGGCACCGAGGGTATCGGCGAGCTGTCCAACGAGTGCGAACTGTTCTTCCGAGCCGAGGCCTCGGCCACCGGCGACAACCTTCGCGGCACCACGCAGCTCCGGCCGCGAGGTGGCGGCAGTTGCCTCCTCGAAGGAGTCGATCCGCGCGGCCGGTTTCGCGGAGCTTGTCACGGCCAAGGTCTCGGACTCTTGCGGCTGAGCCGCCGCCCGCGCCTCGATGGAGCCCTGGCGGACCGTAATCACCGGTGCCCCAAACGTGGACGTCGACGTCACGTTGTAGGCGCCGCCGTAGACGGAGTGCTGTGCCACGACGCCCTCGTCATCACGGGACACACCGACCGCATCGGCGGAAATCGCCGCACGCGAACGGGCAGCGTAACGTCCGGCGAGGTCGCGCCCGTTCAGGGAATGCGAAATCAGGATGGCGTCCGGCTGCACCTGCTCCACGGCGGCAGCAAGCGCGTCAACGCCCGGCACCCCAAGCGCGGAAGGATCCGGGGTCTCCGCGATGAGTGCGCGGGCGGCACCAAGGGCCGCGGCCTCCTCGGCGGCGGCGCTCCCGGCGCCGGGTGAGGCAAGTACCAATGCAATCGGAGTGCCAACGGCAGCGGCGGCACCGAAGAGCCCGGCCGCGGCCTTCTCGAGTTCACCGGATGCCCGGGCTTCTACGACGACGAGGATTGCGTCACGAGGGAATTCAGTCATGTCGTTGATCCTTAGGCCAGTCGGTTTTCGATCAGGAACTCAGCGAGCTTCTCGCCGGCATCACCCTCGTCGATGATCTTCACGCCCGCCGCGCGCGGGGGCCTCTCCGCAACGGTCAGCATGATCGAACGCGCCGCCTCCGGATTGTCGGCCGTGACCCCGAGGTCCGCGAGGGTCAGGACCTCGAGGGGCTTCTTCTTCGCGGCCATAATGCCCTTGAAGTTCGGGAAGCGCGCCTCGGGAAGTGCCTCGGTAATGGAGATCACCGCGGGCAGGTTGGCTGAGACCTTCTGCACGCCGGAGTCAACGGCCCTGGAGCCCGACACCGCACCGTCGCTGATCTCGACGGAGCTGAGGCCGGTGGCATGCGGCACGTCAAGCAATTCTGCAAGCATCGCGGGAATCATGCCGCCGGATCCGTCAGTGGAGACGTTGCCGGTGATCACCAGGTCAAATCCCATGCGGCGGATCGCTGCGGCGAGGGTTTCAGCGGTAAGTCCAAGATCCGCACCCCGGAGCGCCTCGTCAGAGACGTGGGTGGCGCTTCCCGCGCCCATCGCAAGCCCCTTGCGGATGGTTGCCGTCGCACCTTCGGGGGCGAGGGAAAGAATCGCGACCTCAGTGCCCTCGTTCGCGTCGGCGTGCGTCAGTGCCAGCTCCAGGGCCCGCTCACCGATCTCATCAATGACTGCCTCGCTGACTCCTCGATCGGCGATGCCGGTTTCAAGGTTCAGTTTTCGGTCCCCGTACGTGTCGGGGACCTCCTTTACTAGGACGATAATCTTCATCGATGGCTCTTCCTGTGGCGGCTTGTCCCTGGAGAGGAGACATTGTCGAACCCATCGAGTCTACGAAACTAGTGCCCTTTCCGGCTGACAGAGCCCGTGTCGTGAAGTGACGTGCCTCGCCATGGGACTGGGATCAAGGTAAAGCCGGACGTCCCGTTGACAACTGCAAAACGTTTTGTGTAACGTGTCTCACACCAGATACAAAACGTTTTGCAAAGGGAAGTCAATGACGACAAGAGTGGGAATACGCGACGTGGCCAAGGCCGCCGGGGTCTCCGTCACCACGGTGTCGCATGCCCTGAACGACGCCACGAGCTTCCGGGTGAAGGCAGCGACGCAGCAACTCGTCCGGGACGTGGCCAGGGATCTTGGGTACGCCCCGAACAAGATGGCCAGCGGACTGCGCAACCAGCGCTCCCAGATCCTTGGCCTGGTCAGTGACGAAATCACCACCACCCCCTTTGCCGGGGCCATGATCCGCGGGGCGCAGGACGCCGCCTACGACCGCGGCTACGTGGTGATGGTGGTCAATTCGGGCCTGGACAGCGAGCTGGAAAACCGTGAAATCAATATGCTGCGGCAGCACCAGGTGGACGGCGTGGTCTACGCCAGGATGTACCACCAAAGCGTGCAGGTCCCCGCGGAACTGGAGGGACTTCCCACCGTGCTGCTGGATTCCATCACTGACGACAAGTCCATTTCCTCGGTTATCCCCGACGAGGTGGGCGCCGCCGAGACGGCCGTTGAAGCAATCATCCAGGCGGGCCACACCTGGATCGGGATGATCAACAACATCGACGACATCCCCGCCACGCACGGCCGCAGGGAGGGCTTCCTCAACGCTCTCCGGCGGCACGGCCTGCAGCACGACCCCCGCCACCTCGTGATCGGCCAGCCCGAAACCACGGGAGGCCGCGAGGCCGCCCTGGGCCTGCTCGGTCAGCCCGACCGCCCCACAGCCCTGTTCTGCTTCAGTGACAGGGTTGCCATGGGCGCCTACCAGGCGGCCACCGCATTGGGGCTGCGCATTCCGGAGGACGTGTCCATTGTGGGAATCGACAATCTCGAAATCATCGCGGACGCCCTATGGCCGGGGCTCACCACCGTCGCCCTTCCCCACTACGAAATGGGCAGTTGGGCGGTCCACCGAATCCTGGACGACATCGAAAATCCCGGCGCACCCGCAGTCCAGACGCAACTGGACTGCCCCCTGATTGAGCGGGGGTCGCTCGGCCCGCCGCCACGTTAGCCGATTGCCGGCATCAAGCCGGCACCACCACACCGTTCCACTGCTCCGCCGCCCGGGGACCGCAATAAGAAGGGACGCAGCCGTTGCACCGGCCGCGTCCCGAAGGACCCGGGGCAATCTCCCACGCCAAATTCAGCAGAAAGATTGACCATCATGAACAAGCGATTCACCCGGATCCTCGCCACCAGTGTAGCTGCGGCGGCACTTGTCGGCTCCCTGGGCGCCTGCGGCAAGGGCAGCGCCTCTGCCCCGTCCGCCGGCTCCAATGAGATCACCATGTGGACCCACAACGCGGGCAACGCCGAAGAACTCAAGGCGGTTGAAAACATCGTCGATTCCTACAACAAGAGCGCCGGCGCCAAGGCCAAGATCAAGGTCCAGGCGTTCCCGCAGGACTCCTACAACGACTCCGTGGTCTCGGCCGCGGCCGCCGGGAAGCTCCCCTGCATTGTTGACATCGACGGCCCCAATGTTCCCAACTGGGCCTGGGCGAAGTACCTGACACCCCTGAAACTCGACGCGGATGTTTCCAAGAACCTGCCGAGCACGGTGGCCAAATGGGAGGGCGAGACCTACGCCGTTGGCACCTATGACGTCGCACTGGCGATGCTCGCACGTGCCTCCGACCTCAAGGCAGCCGGTGTCCGCGTCGCCACGGTCGAGAAGCCGTGGACCAAGGACGAGTTCCAGGACGCGCTGACCAAGCTCAAAGCCCTGGGCAAGTGGGAATACCCGCTGGACATGGGTACCGCCGGAACCGGCGAATGGCTGCCCTACGCCTACTCCCCGTTCCTGCAGTCCTTCGGTGGGGACCTGATCAACCGCGACGGGTTCCAGTCGGCAGACGGCGTCCTCAATGGCGACAAGGCCATCGAGTGGGCCCAGTGGTTCCGCGGCCTTGCCGACCAGGGCTTCATGGCTAAGAAGAGCGGCAAGGACTCCACCCAGGACTTCCTCAACAACAAGAGCGGCCTTCTCTACACCGGCTCCTGGGCCGCGGACAAGGCACGCGCAGCGGTAGGTAAGGACCTTGTGGTCATGCCGTCCGTGGATCTCGGGACCGGCCCCAAGATCGGCGGCGCCTCCTGGCAGTGGGGCGTGACCAGCGGCTGCAACAACTCCGCGGCAGCCATGGACTACCTCTCCTACTCACTGAAGCCGGAAAACCTGGCCGCGGTGGCTAAGGCAACGGGCACCATCCCGGCCACCGACGAAGCCGCCGCGCTCATCCCCGCATATGCCAAGGACGGCACGAACCGGATCTTCATGGAACTTTCCCGCAACTACGCGGTGATGCGTCCCGAGACCCCGGCCTATCCCTTCATCGCCACCGAATACGGCAAGGCGGTTCAGGACATCCTGGCCGGCGCCGACCCCAAGACGGCGCTGGACAAGTCGGTCAAGGCCATCGACGCCAACATCAAGTCCAACGGCGGCTACAAGAACTAGCCGGCTGCCAAACGGTACTTTCGACGGCGGTGCGCAACCGCCGTCGAAAGTACCTCAGGCCCTGACTGTCGACGGAGAAAACCATGACAACCACCCAACTCCCCTCCCCCGGCCGCCGTCTGGCGGACCCGGCCCCGGCCGCACCGCCCAGCAAACCGCGTCGCCGGCCGCGCCACCTTCGCGAACAGATCAGCGGGTGGGGCATGATCGCCCCGGCCGCGGTCCTCCTGCTCGCCTTCGTCTTTCTCCCGGCGATCCTGGGCTTCGGCCTGGCATTCACGAACGCCAGGCTTGTTTCCCCGCGGCCCGTCGAGTTTGTCGGCACGGACAACTTCGCGCGGCTCTTCGCGGATCCCGTGTTCTGGCGCTCACTGCTGAACGTCAGCTACTTCGCCGTCGTGGTGGTGCCCGTCCAGTCCGGACTCGCCCTGGCGATGGCCCTCCTGATCAACAAGAAGTTCCGCGGCGTGAACTTCTTCCGCACCATCTACTTCCTTCCCGTGGTGACGTCCATGGTGGTGGTGTCCCTGCTGTGGATGTTCATGTACCGCAAGGACGGCCTGATCAATGAGTTGCTGTCGGCGGCCAGTTTCGGCCTCATCAACGGCCCGGACTGGCTCAACGATCCCGCCACCGCCATGCCGGCCATCATTGCCCTGTCCATCTGGCAGGCCGCAGGCTTCCACATGATCATCTGGCTCGCAGGCCTGCAAAGCATTTCCGGGGAACTCTACGAGGCCGCCCAACTCGACGGGGCCAGCCGCTGGCACCAGTTCCGCTTCGTGACCTGGCCCGGCCTCACCCACACCCGCACCCTGGTCCTGGTGACCATCACCATCCAGGCGCTCGGGCTCTTCGACCAGGTTAGCGTCATGACCCAGGGCGGGCCCCTCGATTCCACCACCACCATCATCTACGAGGCGGTGCGCTCCGGCTTCAAGCAGCAGGAGACCTCCTACGCCTCGGCCATCTCGCTCGTGTTCTTCGTGCTCGTCCTGCTGATCTCCGCAGTGCAGCGCTACCTGACCCGAGAGAAGGACTGACGTGAAACAGACACTCATTTCCAAGGGTCTCGGCAATGCCGCGACCACGGCGGTCCGCCTCCTGTTCGCCGCCGTCGCCGCCTTCCCCATCGTGTTCATGATGGTGTCCTCGCTCAAGCCGGACCAGCAGATCTTCGGCGACATGTCCTCGGTGGCGGCGTTCCTGCCGGTCGGCAACATTTCGCTGGACAACTACGCGGCCGTGTTCGACCGGGTGCCGGCCGCCCGCTTCCTGATGAACTCCATCGGCATTTCCGCGGTCACGGTGGTGCTAGGCATCTTCATCAACAGCCTATGCGCGTTTGCCCTGTCCCGGATGGAGGTCCGCGGCAAGCGCGTGGTGTTCACCGCGATCCTCGCCACCCTCATCGTGCCCTTCCAGACGCTGGCGCTGCCGCTGGTGTGGTGGGTCAACCAGCTGCCGTACTTTGAGCTCAACGGGTTCAGCCTCGAGATCTCGAAGGGCTGGCTGGACACCTACCAGGTCCAGATCATCCCGTTCATCGCGAACGCGTTCTCCATCTACCTGTTCCACCAGTACTTCGAGTCCATCCCGAAGGAACTGGACGAGGCTGCCCGGATCGACGGCGCGGGCTGGTTCACCATCTACCGCAAGGTGGTGATGCCGCTCGCGGGACCGGCGACCGCCACCGTGGCCATCCTGACCTTCCTGCCCGCCTGGAACTCCTACCTGTGGCCGCTCATGGTGGTCCAGTCCGAGGAACTCCGCCCGGTGATGATCGGCATCCAGTACTTCTTCCAGCTCAACGTCTCCTGGGGCGAGGTGATGGCTTACGCGTCCCTCATCACCATTCCCGTGGTGGTCCTTTTCATCGCGTTCCAGCGATCATTCATCAACAGCATCGCCTCCAGCGGCGTCAAGGGCTGACCAGCCTCCTCACGCGAAAGCCTGCAAAGAACCCTCATGAAAACACTCACAGAACTCGACTGCCAGTACCGGCCAAAGTGGCACTACTCAGCGGAGCGCAACTGGCTCAACGACCCCAACGGGCTGGTCTACGCCAACGGCATCTACCACCTCTTCTACCAGCACAACCCGCACGGCGAGGAGTGGGGCAACATGTCCTGGGGCCACGCCACCTCCACAGACCTGCAGCACTGGGACGAACAACCCGTGGCCATCGCCTGCGATGAGCAGGAGGCCATCTTTTCCGGCTCCGCGGTGGTCGATGTCCACAACACCAGCGGCTTCGGCGTCGGAGGCGTGCCCCCGCTCGTGGCCATCTACACCAGCGCGTACTCGCCCGCCTCACCGCTCGCCGGACGGCAGGCTCAGTCCCTCGCCTTCAGCACGGACGACGGCGCCACCTGGACCAAGTACGCCGGGAACCCGGTACTGGACCGCGCCTCCGCGGACTTCCGCGACCCCAAGGTCTTTTGGCACGACGGCGCCGCCGGCAGCTACTGGGTGATGGTCGCCGTCGAGGCGGTCCACCACGAGGTGGTCCTTTACAAGTCGGCTGACCTGTTGGCCTGGGAGTACCTGAGCACCTTCGGCCCGGCGAACGCCACGGAAGGGGTGTGGGAATGCCCGGACCTGTTCGAACTGCCGGTGGACGGCGACGCGTCCAACACCCGGTGGGTCCTGGTGGTCAACCTGAGCCCCGGCGGCATCGCCGGCGGATCGGGCGGCCAGTACTTCATCGGAACCTTCGACGGCGTGACGTTCCGTTCCGAAACCACCGTCACCGACGGCGTGCAGACCGACGACAGCCGGATGGCCGACTACGGGTGGCTCGACTGGGGCCGGGACTACTACGCGGCCGTGTCCTTCAGCAACGTCCCGGACGGACGGCGGCTCATGATCGGCTGGATGAACAACTGGCAGTACGCCGCCTCAACGCCCTCGGACGGCTGGCGCAGCGCGATGTCCCTGGTCCGCGAGGTCAGGCTGGTGTGCCGCGGCGGCCGCCCGGTGCTGGTGCAGGAGGCGGTGGACCCGTTCCACACCCACGGTACCGAGGTGTTCGCGCTGGACCGGCAGCCGTTGGCGGACGGGGTGACCTGGCTTCCGGCCGAGGCCTGCGGTGATGTGCTGCGAATCGATGCGGACTTCGAGCCCGGCACCGCCGGCAGGGTGGGTCTGGTGCTCCGGGCCGGCATCGAATCGGGCGGGGAATCCGGCTCCAGGTCCGGGCCCGGAGCCGGAGCCGGAGCGCGCACTGTCCTGGCCTACGACTGCCGTACGGCGGAGCTCAGCCTGGACCGGACCGAATCCGGCAACGTGGGCTTCCACGAGTCGTTCCCGTCGGTGGAGCGCGTTGCCGTGTCCTTGGAGGACGGCCGGCTAAGGCTCCGGGTCTTCCTGGACCGCTGCTCGGTCGAGGTCTTCGCGCAGGACGGCCTGGCCACCATCACCGATCTGGTCTTTCCCGCGAACTCCGGCACCGCCGTCGGGCTGCTGGCCGAAGGCGAGGGCGGCACCCTGGCAGGCCTCGCCGTCCTCGCCTGAGCGGCTGAAAGGGCCCAAAGCCAGCGACGGCGGGGGGAGACACGTGTCGAAACGAAGCCGGTCCGCCGGACCGCTGCCGGCCATCTGCCGTTCACCTGCCCGTATCGGGGATTAATTACCGGGAAGTAGCGTTGCGATCTCTTGTTGAGATCCAACCTTTGAGAGGCTCCCGAATGAGCACGACTCACACCCGAGGCATCCTCACGGCCGCCGCAGCAATCGTCCTGGCCGCGTCCGCAATCAGCATCACCGCGGCCGCCCAGGCCGCAGACAACCCCACCGGTGCCGGCAACCACGGTGACAGGAACACGGCCCTGGCCGACGCCTTCAACGGCGTTGACCGGAACACGAACTGGCAGCAGACGTCGAAGCTGAAGCTGAATTTCCCGACGTACCACACGGAGGGAATCGCCTACAGCCAGGACCACATCTTCCTCTCGGCCGTTCAGATCATCGAACCGACCGTGAAGTTCCCGACCCCGCAAAACGGCTTCGACCGCACCCCCGGCAAGGGCGTCGGCCACCTGTTCGTCATGGACAAGTCCGGCGCCCTGCAAAAGGACATCGTCCTGGGAGAGGGCGACATGTACCACCCCGGCGGCATCGACTTCGACGGCACCAGCGTCTGGATCCCCGTGGCCCAGTACCGGCCGGACAGCAGCGCCATCATCTACCGAGTCGACGCGACCACCCTGGACGTGCACAAGCAGTTCGAGGTGAAGGACCACTTCGGCGGCATCGTGATGGACAAGCAGACCGGCCACCTGGTCGGCAACACCTGGGGCTCGCGCCGCTTCGCCGAATGGGATCTGCAGGGCAAGCAGCTCTCGACCTGGCAGAACCCGAACTACTTCATCGACTACCAGGACTGCCAGTACGTGGCCAACTCCCGGATGCTCTGCAGCGGGATCACCAACCTCCCGCAGACCCCGGCGGCCGGCGGTACCGGCGCCACCTACGAACTCGGCGGCATGGCGATGATCGACCTCAAATCCCGCAGCGTAATCCGCGATGTCCCCTTCCAGCAGTGGTCCACCGCAGGCCATGTGGCCACGCGCAACCCGTTCAAAATGACGGCCGACGGCGGGCACCTCACCATGAAGGTGGCCCCCGACAACGGCGAGGAAGGCAACGGCACCGAAATCCTCACCTACGAGGCCACGGTCACGCCGGCCAAGTAACGCAGGCCGGTCACCCACGCAGCATACGAATGCCTGCCATCAGCCGCCGGCATCCCTGAACACCAACGATTGGCTACCCCCATGCCTCATCCAGCACAACGATTCACCCGGAAGCGGGTCGCCGCCACGGGCGCGGCAGCCCTGGCCGCCTCGGCACTGACAGCCGGAATGTTCGGTATCGGCGCAGGTCCGGCCTCCGCCGGTGAAAACCACAACGGTACCGCGACGCCAATCAAGCACGTGGTGGTGATCTTCCAGGAGAACGTTTCCTTCGACCACTACTTCGCCACCTACCCCAAGGCCGCCAATCTCCCGGGTGAAACCCAGCAGGGCACCGGCACCGCGACGGCCTCCTTCACCGCCGCCAAAAACACCCCCAAGGACATCAACACTCTGGCCACCGCCGGCCTCCTGGCACCGAACAACCCCAACTCTGCGCAGCCTGCCCGGCTCTCGCCGGCGCAGGCCGTCACCTGCGACCAGGACCACGGATACACCGCCGAGCAGAAGGCATACAACGGCGGGGCGATGGACAAGTTCGTCGAGTTCACCAGCCGCGACGCCTGCGGCACCAACCAGTACGGCCGCCCCGGCCTCACCATGGACTACTACGACGGCAACACCGTCACCGGCATCTGGAACTACGCCCAGAACTACTCCATGAGCGACAACCACTTCAGCACTGTCTTCGGACCCTCCACACCCGGGGCGCTGAATCTGGTATCCGGCCAGACCCACGGGGCCACCGCGTACACCGCCGCAGGACAACCTGTGGCCACCCCGGCGGCCGGCAGCAGTGCTGTCAGCCTGCCGGATGCGAACGGCGTCGGCACCGTCATCAACGACCCGGACCCGGTCCACGACGACTGCTCGAACAGCAGCCACGCCAAAACCGGCAACCTGGCCGGCCTGAGCGGCAGGAACATCGGCGACCTGCTCAACGCCAAGGGCACGTCCTGGGGCTGGTTCCAGGGCGGTTTCACGCCGACCACCGCCGCGACCGCGGACTCCCCGGCGTCGTGCCTGTCCAGCCACACGAACGCCGCCGGCGCCAGCGTGGTTGACTACTCCCCTCACCACCAGCCGTTCCAGTACTACGCCTCCACCGCCAACCCGCACCACCTGGCACCGGCGTCCGACGCGGAAATCGGCCACAACGGACAGGCGAACCACCAGTACGACCTCACCGCGTTCAACAAGGTGGTCAACACCGACAACATGCCCGCCGTGTCCTTCCTGAAAGCCGGAATGTTCCAGGACGGCCACGCCGCCTACTCTGACCCGATCGACGAGCAGAACTTCGTCACCAGCACCGTGAACCAGATCCAGAAATCCCGGAACTGGGACAACACTGCCGTGGTGCTTGCCTACGATGACTCGGACGGCTGGTACGACCACGTCGCCGCCAAGGCAAAGAACTCCTCCAACACCGCCGACGACGACGCCTGGTGCCAGCACGCCGCAGCCAGCGGCGTCCCGATGGCCGGCGGCTACGCTGACCGCTGCGGCCCCGGCCCGCGCCAGCCGCTGGTGGTCATTTCCCCCTACGCGAAGAAGAACTTTGTGGACCACACCCAGACCGACCAGGCCTCGATCCTGCGCTTCATCGAGGACAACTGGCACACCGGCCGGATCGGCGACGCCTCCGCCGACGCCACCGCCGGGTCGGTGAACGCCATGTTCAACTTCGGCAGACAGCGCAACGACCAGGTCCTGCTCAACGAACAGACCGGCGCCGTCGCCTCCACCGAACACGGCAACAACAACTCCCACAACAACTCCGGAAAGTAAACACCTGCAACAGCACGGTCCTGGACGGAAACGCCACCCGGCAGTTGGCCGGGTGGCGTTCCTGTCCGCGCTGCCTCAACGACTCGTCCTCCCCCCGAAGCATCAACAGTTTGTTGACAACAGGATGTTGATGTCAGAAGCTGGTGGTGTTGAGCGACGCCGAGCCGACGGGAAAATGGAGTCTGGAATGAACGAGACCGACGGGACCCGTCAAGGCGGCGACGCTGCGGAGGCTCAGCGCCAAAGCCAGGCCACACGGATGTTGCTGGACCGGGGCGCTTCCGAACTGCCGCCCCGGCCCTGGCTAGGTGAGCGGCAACCCCCTTCAGCGAGTGACCTGATCCAGCACGTCCTGTGGAGGTCCAACGGGACCGGCCGCGGGGAGGCCGTGGATGGGCTGGATGTGCGGGCCGCCCTCACCCTTGTGTCAGCCGCGCGGGCAGAGATGGATGGCCTGGAAACGGCACTCCTGTTCCTGGCGCGGGCCGAGGGGCTGACCTGGCCTCAGATTGCCCAGAGCCTTGGGCTCCGCTCGGCGCAGGCCGCGCAGCAGAGACTGGATCGGCTGTCCGGCAGGCCCGAGACGGGTGTGGTGGGCTGACGTGGAATTCACTCCTCAGGCCAGTGCCGGAAGGGAAGGCCGCGATCCCGCCGGCGCGGTTCTCACCGGCATCGGCGCCAGCCCGGGCACCGCCTGCGGGACGGCCCGGACAGTTCACAGCGTCGACGAATTCTCCGCGGTGGCCCCCGGCGACGTTTTGGTCTGCCGCACCACTGACCCCGCCTGGACGCCACTGTTCGGGATCGCCGCTGCCGTCATCACAGAAACGGGCGGGATGCTCTCGCACGCCGCCATCGTGGCCCGCGAACAGGGCATCCCCGCCGTTCTGGGGGTAACCGGCGCGCTGACCCGCATCACGGACGGAACGACGCTCGTGGTCGACGGAACCCACGGAACCGTCCACGCGAAACCAGCAGGTCCCGGAGCGGGTCCATGAGCCCGCAGCCGCCATCCATGCTGCTCACCCTCCACGCCCTGAGGCTGCTCGGCTTCGCTGACACTGAGTCAGTTGCCGCCCGGTTTGGCCAGGATCCGCACGACGTCGAACGGCTCCTCATTTACGCCGGCGCGAACGGGTGGGCGTCGCGCTCCTCATTCGGCGGAAACCGGGGCTGGTCCCTGACCGTGGCCGGCAGGACTGAAAACGAACGGCTCCTGGCCGAGGAGCTGGACAGCGTGGGCGGCCAGGCAGCAGTCACCGCCGTGCACGCGAAGTTTGCACCGCTGAACGCAGGAGTCGTGGCCGCCTGCAGCAAACTCCAACTCCGCTGGCTCGCCGAGGGAAGTCAGTCCAACGATGGGATCGACGAGCCAACACAGCAAACCTTCACCCAGGCATTGGCGTCCTTGAGCGATCTGGAAGTCCGCCTGACCGCTGTGTTGCCGCGGTTCAGCGGATACGCGGAACGCCTCGAGCTGGCAGTGGAAAACGCAGCCACGGAGCCAGCGTGGCTCACCGCCACAGACCGCGACTCCTTCCACCGCATCTGGTTCGAATTGCACGAAGATCTCATCGCCACCCTCGGCATCCGGCGATGAACGCCCCAGCACGACCCCAAAAGTGACAGCGGAACCGCGGTCAACCGGTGCTGGATGACCCGCGCGCGGCGGCTTGGACCTGTGTGACGGGTTTGGTGGCGGGCATGCCGAGCACGGCGATGACGGTGAGGACGGCGGCGATCATGACGGCCAGGAACACGGCGGATGAGGCCGCCACGATGGTGTGGGGATCCGTGTCGCCGTGCGGGGTGCCGGCGTAGACAGCGTTCGCTATCGCACCGAAAACGGCGACGCCGATGGAGCTGCCGATGGATCGGGCGAAAAGGTTGGTGCCCGTGACCACGCCGCGCTCGTTCCATTCGACGCTCGTCTGGGCGGCGATCAGGGTTGGGGTCGCGACCAGGCCGAGTCCGAGCCCGACGATGAAGCAGCTGACGGCGACGAGCGCAACGTTGGGGACGGAGGCGGTGACGGCCAGGACTGCTGTGCCGATGACGGTGACCGTGATGCCGATCAGGGCAGTGTTCCGGAACCCGATGCGCAGATACAGGCGCCCCGATTGGGACGCACTGATGGGCCAGCCGATGGTCAGCGCCGCCAGGGCGAGTCCGGCCACGATCGGGGAGGTCGAGAGGGCTCCCACGAGGAACGTGGGAACGTACGAAGTGATGCCCAGCATGACCGCTCCGACCCCGAAGGCGACCATCGCCGTCGTCGCCAGCAGCCGCCGGGAAACCACCCACGGCGGCAGCACCGGCTCCGCCGCCCTCCGTTCGACGA
Source organism: Arthrobacter sp. 01L42 (assembly GCF_056400005.1). NCBI lineage: Bacteria > Bacillati > Actinomycetota > Actinomycetes > Micrococcales > Micrococcaceae > Arthrobacter > Arthrobacter sp. 01L42. The sequence continues at coordinate 47,632 of NZ_JBFTSL010000006.1, forward strand.
GAATAAACGCGACGAACAGGAGGGCACCGCCGGCGAACACTGCGTCGCTGATGGCGGAGTCCCAGGCCCAGGCCTGGCCGCCCTCGAGGGCCCCGAGAATGAGCAGGGTGAGCGACACGGTGAGCAGCCCCGCGCCGAGATAGTCGACCCGGTGCTTTACGGGCTCGATGTTCTCGTGGAAGGACCGGACCAGCATCCAGCCGGCCACCAGGCACAGCGGGATGTTCACAAGGAAAATGCCGCGCCAGATGCCGAGTGAGGCAAACACTCCCCCGAGCGTCGGACCCACCACTGAGGAGACCGCCCACACGCTCGCCAGGTAGCCCTGCACTTTTGCCCGTTCGGCCAGGGTGTAGATATCGCCGGCGATGGTGATGGCCATCGGCTGGACCGCGCCCGCGCCCAGGCCCTGCACCACGCGGAAGGCGATGAGGACCGGCATGCTCCAGGCCACTCCGCACAGGATCGAGCCGAGCAGGAACAGACCGATTCCGATCAGCATGATCGGCTTGCGGCCGATGGTGTCGGAGAGCTTTGCGTAGACCGGAACGGACACGGCCTGCGCCAGCAGGTAGGCGGAGAACAGCCAGGGGAACGAGCTGAACCCGCCAATGTCGTGCACGATCGCGGGCACGGCTGTCGCCACCACGGTCGCGTCGATCGCCACCAGGCCGGTGGAGAGCATCAGGGCAATGAGGACGGGTCCGCGTTTGGAGCGGAACCCGACTCCCTCGGCAGGCATGGTGGTCACGTGCATCACTCCCATCGGCGCCCGAAGCGCGGTGCGTGAACCGGTTACGGCCCCGACAACATAACTTCCCCGTTCGACAAATTAGTCCCGGTCCAGGATCTTGCAGCCCGGGCAGACGGGAGATTGACCGGCCTGTCCCTTCAAAAGGCGTTCCACTGCGGCTTCCTGATCTGTGAAATATTCCGAAGAACTCCGATGACACAAATGATCAGAAGGCTTAGCATTATGGCGGGGGACGGGCTGATCAAACCCACAGGCGTATCCGCGTGACGGTCTCATATTCGACCAGAGGATCCGCCATGAACCAAAAGCGAGTTGCTGCCACCGTCTTCTGTTCCCGCCTCACGTCTCGCGACACGGGCATGGCCGTCGTCACGTATCTGTTCATGGCGAAGCTTTGGATGATGCACAGGCGCACTTCCGGCTTCCTGGTCTTTCTCGTCGGCGTCGCCGCTGCATTGACGCTGACATCGGCGGCCAGTCCTATGCCTACTCCATCCGCCACATTGAAGAGCGATGCCGAGGGGTCCAAGGCTGCTCTCGTGCGAATCGACCTCCTTGCCATCGCGGAGATCGCCCACATTGACCACAGCACAGGTGAGGTGGTGATCTCCCGTGGCCGGTCCACAGTGCCGCTCGGTTCCGCTACCGGCGTGGTCGTTTCAGCAGACGGGATTGTGGCGACCACCTGGGAGAATCTTGCCGTCGACGAGGGCGCTGTGGCCGCTTACAGCGCGAACGAGCTCTTCGCCAAAGTGATCAGAGTGCCGATCGTTGGAAACGGCGGGAATCCGCTGCGGCGAGGCTCGACGCCTGATCGATACTGGGCGCCGCACCTGCAGCACTGCTACGACCAGGTGGAGCACTGTATCGTCTTTCGCGTCCCCCAGTACCGAGTGCACACTTACACGGCGGAGCCCTCGACCGTCATGGCCGAGCTGCTCAACCACCCGACCGGGCCCAAGGACATAGCGTTGCTCAGGATCAGTGGCGGCGGTGGCGCGCCGACAGCCACGCTGGCCGCGCCGGCCGCACCACCAGGTGCGAATCCCGTGCTGGTCGGCTTCACCGCGGATCCGAGCCCTAAGGCGGGACCGGCGCAGTTTCCGGTGGCGGTGGACACCGCCGCGGGCCGAATCCGCTCTAGTCAGGACCTTGCCGGGCCACTCGACGCCGGCGTGTCCGGCGGCCCCGTGCTCGACGGGGCAACCGGCCAGGTCCTCGGCCTGATGGGGCCCCGCCAGCCAGACGGCCAGGGCACTCTGGTGCCGGCCGCGTCTATTCAAGCAGCGATGGCCGCGGCGGGCGTTGAGGCCTCCCCATCGAAGTTCGATGCCGTATTCCGGCGGGGCATCGATCACCTCTCATCGGGCATGGGCGGATCGGCCGAGAGCGCACTCGAAGAGTCCTTGACCTACTTCGATTCCGCCTTGGCGACAAGTTATCTTGAGCAGGCCCGAAAAATGAGTAGCGAGCACCCGATGGGAGACCAGGCGACCGCCGCCGCAGACGCTGGCAAGGACGGCCCCCTGCAGGCTGCCCTCCTGCCCGGCTTCGCCGGATTCCTGCTCCTGGCCGGAATCCTGGCCGTCCTGGTCCTGCGTCGCGGCAGGGCGTCAGCCGCTCGGGGCGTCGGCGGGGCCCCGCCTCGCCCCGTAGACCGTTCAAGCTCAAAGGGTGCCGAAGGGAGGCCTGTTGCCCCTCTGAAACCCCAAACCGGCGAGAGCCAGACCGCAATGACCCGGGCTGCGCGGGCTGATGAAGATCAGGTCCTGCGGCAGCAGGCCGGACACGGCGGGACGGGCCCCGTGCGGACCGAAGCAGCCGGGCACAAGAGTTCTCCTCCCTCGCAATCTCCGGCATCTGGCGGGCGAGGTCAGCCGGCTTCGGGGGCGACCGGGGACGTAAATACGGGCCCAGATGGTGGCGAAACCCGCACGGCCGGACCGCTGGCACCCCGCGCCGCGGAGAGACAGGGCAGGACGTTTTGTTCCCAGTGCGGCAGATCAGTGCGCCCCGGAGCGCGGTTCTGCTCCAGCTGCGGTTACCCGGTCGGGTGAACCGTGGAGCCCGTTCAGGATTACCTCTATCCCGGGGCAGAATTCGCGGGTTATCAGATCCAGTCCCTGGTCGCCCGCGGCGGCATGGGAGTCGTGTACCGGGCGCTGGACGTGCAGCTCGGCCGACCCGTCGCACTCAAGCTCCTGGCCCCGGAACTTGCAGCCAACGAGAAGTTCCGCCAGCGGTTTGTCCGTGAGTCCCGGCTCGCCGCCTCGGTGGACCACCCCAACATCTTGCCGATCTACGCTGCCGGGGAATGGTCGGGACTGCTCTACATCGCCATGCGCTTTGTGCACGGCACTGATCTCAAGGCAGAACTTGACGCACGCGGCCCTCTCCCGCTGACCGAGGCCTTGGGCATTCTTTCCCACACGGCCGCGGCCCTGGACGCCGCGCACGGCGCGGGCCTTGTCCACCGGGACGTCAAGCCCGGCAACATACTGCTCTCTGACGACCCGGCAAACGGCCATCGGCTCGTCTACCTCACGGACTTCGGTCTCACAAAGCGCACCACCTCCGCCACGGGCGTGACGACGGCCGGTCACTTCCTCGGCACCTTGGACTACGTCGCACCCGAGCAGATCCGCGGCGGGGACATCGATAGTCGGGCCGATGTGTACGCCCTGGCGTGCGTGGCCTACACGCTGCTCGCAGGCCACCCGCCGTTCGACCATGACGACGACTCGGCCCAGCTGTGGGCGCACATGACCGAGGAGCCGCCGCGCCTTACCTTGGAACGACCGGAGGTTCCTCCTGCAATGGAGGCTGCCATCGTCAAGGGCATGGCGAAACAACCCGAGGACCGGCCCCCAACATGCGGCGCCCTCGTTACCATGATGTCCGGCGGCCCGCCTGGCAAGGTTGTTCCAGCGCAGCCCCGACGCGCGGGGAAACACGCGGTCCCGCCCCGCGCCACTACACCCGGCAAGGACAACGACGGCGGCGCCCCGGTGGAAGCAGGGACCCTCGCCCGCGCGGGCGGGAATGCCCACTTGGGCGGACGATCCACCGGGTCCCGGGGTAGGCGCGCTGATCGGCGGCCGGGCCGGGCCGCGCGGCTGGCTGTGCTAGGCGGGGCGCTCCTCCTCCTAATCCTCGCCATCCTCGCCGGCGCGCTGCTCCCGCCGATGCTGTCTGGAGAAAAGTACGTAACCTTTCGCGCGGATGGCGTCCCGTACACCCTCGATGTCCCGCAGAGCTGGACCGCCCGAACTCACGAAGCGGGCGACAGCACCGTCAGTGTGCTCTCGGACGCGGACCTGACCGCGCTTTTCGCCGACGAGCCGGACGCTCCGGCTGCGGCGGCCCGAACGGCCAGCGCCCCGGAGAAAGTCGCCGGACTCGCCATCTACCACCGGCCCGCCGGGCTGACCAATCAATCCCCGACCGCCCGCGTCCGCACGGCGGAAGCGCTCCTGCCCGGCCGGGACGCGCATCTGGTGGACCGCGGGCCAGCTACCGTCGGGGAGGTTAAGGGGCAGGCCATGGAGGGGACGATCCCCCTCTCATCCGCCGTCACGCTGCAGGTCCGGGTCTTCGTCGTTGAGACCGATCCGGTCCAACTCCTGGTCTTTTTCGCCCCCTCGTCGCTGTTCGAGCAGCGCACGGAAACTTTCGATCACGTCGTCGGTTCTCTACGCCTGACGAAGTAAGGAAGGTCGCCATGCCGGACCAAGTGCCACCCCCGGACGGAACTGCGCTTTTCGTGCGCGCAAACGGCCGTGAGTGGAGCTTTCCGCCGCAGCAGACAGTTCAGGTTGGTCGGGATCCTGGCGCCGATGTCCCTATCGATGACGATCGTGTCAGCCGCGAACACGTCCGGCTCTGGCACAGCGAGGGCAGATGGTGGGCGGCAGATCAGGCAAGCCGCAACGGCACCTGGGACATGGAGTCGGACCGTGTGCTGGACGGCCCGGTGCCGCTACTCACCGGCGGACTTCGGCTCCGTCTTGGCGCTATGGACGGACCCGAGGTGCTCCTCAGGCCCCACCCGCCCGGACAGCCGGTGAGGCCACGCGTGCTCACTCTCGGGCGGTCGCACTCGTGCGATGTTGTGGTGGATGACCCCCTCGCGTCCCGGAGTCACGCCGTGGTCGAGGTCGGCGAAGCCGCCGTCCTGCGCGACGCCGGCAGCTTCAATGGAACATTCCTCAACGGAGAACGCGTCCACGGTGACGCCCTGCTCTCAATCGGTGACCTCATCGGTATCGGATCGAGCACTTTACTCTGGGACGGCGCCACCGCGGCCATGCCGCCACCGCAACGTCCCGCGTTCAGCGCCCGGCACCTGGAGGTCACCACCAAGACCGGCGCCCACCTGATGGACGATGTGTCCATCACCGTCCCGGCCGGGACGCTCGTGGCGGTCATAGGGCCTTCCGGCGCTGGCAAATCCACCCTCCTGGGCGCCCTTACCGGGCTGCGCCCGGCCACTCGCGGGCACGTCAGCTGGAACGGGCGGGACCTCTACGCCGAGTACGCCCAGCTCCGGTTCCTGGTGGGCTTGGTTCCCCAGGAGGACATACTCCACCGGCAACTCACCGTCCGCCGCGCGCTCCATTTCGCAGCTCAATTGCGACTGCCCCCAGACACTAGCTCCGCAGAGCGCGACGAACGGGTCAATCAAGTCGTCGCCGAGGTCGATCTGACCAACCAAATCGACCAGCGCATCGATTCCCTCTCCGGGGGGCAACGAAAGCGGACCTCGATCGCCCTCGAGCTGCTCACAGCGCCCCAGCTGCTCTTTTTGGACGAGCCTACCTCCGGGCTCGACCCCGGCCTGGACAAGCAGGTCATGGGCAGCTTGCGCTCTCTCGCCGACGCCGGCCGCGTCGTGCTGGTAGTCACCCACAGCGTCCTCGCCCTGGACGAATGCGACCGTGTGCTGGTCCTCGCCCGGGGCGGACGCGTGGCGTTCTTTGGACCACCGGCCGAAGTACTCCCATTCTTCGGTGTGGACAACTACCCTGCGGCGTTTGCGGCACTCGAGGACCCGACGTGGGTGGGCAAATACGCCCAATCGCCTGCTCGTGACGCGTACATAGGAAGGACCGCTTCAGCCAACGTGCCCGTACCTGTGGGCGACGCGCCCCCTCCGCCCCGCGCGGCCCCGCTGCGCCAGTTGTGGACGCTGATGCGGCGCAACGCCGCCGTCGTCGCCGCAGACCGCCTCTTCGTCGTCCTCCTTGTCGGCATGCCGATGCTGCTCGCCCTGATGGCGCACGCCTTCCCCGGCGAGGCCGGGCTGTCCATGCGGGAGGCCGGGGGCGATCTGTATCAGGTCCAACAGCGGCTCATTGTCCTCGTGGTCGGAGCAGCGCTCATGGGAACAGCCCTCACGGTGCGCGAACTGGTCGCGGAACGGCCCATCTACCGGCGGGAACAGGCCGTTGGCCTCTCCCCTACGGCTTACCTGCTCGGCAAGTTTGTGGTGCTTGGCGCCTTGGTCGCAATCCAGTGCATCCTGTTCACCGTGATGGCTCTCCTCGGTCTGCCGGGACCGGACGATGCCTTGGTACTCGGCAACGGGCACCTGGAGATTGCGGTGGCTGTGGCAGCGGTTGGCGTCGCCATGACCGCCGCCGCGCTGGTGATCTCGGCTGCCGCGACATCGACTGAACAAACCATGCCTGCGCTCGTCGCCTTGGTGATGGCGCAATTGGTCCTTTGCGGTGGGCTGTTCGCTATCCAAGGCCGCGCCGGACTTGAGGAGGTGTCGTGGCTGCTCCCTGCACGTTTTGGCTACGCGGCTGCGGCGGCCACTGTCGGGCTCCAGAAACCGCCAGCACCCGAAGTGGACACGCTCTACGACCCGACAGCCGGACAGTGGCTCACAGACACCGGGTTCCTCGGAATTCAGGCCGTCGCGTTCCTCGTACTGGCCTATTGGGCGTTGCACCATTCTGTCAACCGAAACCCTTGGCGGTGAGATCGAACTGCGGTCAAACCCCGACGGCGTGGCCAATTACCCCGCCAGTGGTGGAGAGTCGCCGCGGATCTATTGGGCCCAGTCGGCGTCGTCGTAGGGGCGTCCGCGGAAGTGGGCGCGGAGGTATTCGCCCACCACGGCCGCGCCAAGGTCTCCGGCCTCGGGCGCCACCACGCGGCCGTCGATGCGGCGGGCCATTCGCTGGACGAAACGTTCCAGGGAAGGGTCGTCGCCGAGCCGGAAGAACGTGGCCTGCGTGCCGGCGCGGGCCAGGCGGTCCAGTTCGGCGACCGTCACGCGGATGGTCTCCGGATCCGGCGGCCAGCAGAACCAGGACTCGCCGTCGGCCAGCAGGTGCGCGGTGGGTTCGCCGTCGGTCACCACGAGGAGGACGGGCTGCATCGACGGGTGCTGACGGAAGAACCGGCCGGCCAGCAGCAGGCCGTGGTGCAGGTTGGTTCCCTGCTCCCGCAGGGCCGGCAGGGCCGTGAGCTCGCCAATGTCCATGGTCTGCGCGTAGCGGCCGAACGTGATCAGCTGCAGCCGGTCGCCGCGGAACCGGGTTGAGACGAGGTGGTGCAGGGCGAGGGCGGTACGTTTCATGGGCACCCAGCGTCCCTCGGCGGCCATCGAGAAGGACACGTCCGCAAGCAGGACGACGGCGGCCTGCGTGCGCGCCTCCGTCTCCGTGACTTCGATGTCGCCCACGGCGAGGCGCAGTCCGCGGCCAGGGTCACCGCCGTCGGCGATCGTGCGGCGGATCGCGTTGGTGATGGTGCGGGTGACGTCCCACGGTTCGGCGTCGCCGAACTCCCATTGGCGGCTGGAGCCGGTCTGCTCCCCGGCCGCCCCGGCAACCCGCGTGTCCCGGCGGCCCTGCCGGCCGGAGAGTTGCTTGGCGGTGTCCCGCAACAGGGACCTGCCGAGCCGCCGCATGGCCTGCGGGGACAGCCGGAGATCGCCGTCGGCGCCGCGCTGGAGGAAGCCGCCGTCCTGCATGGCCCGTTCGATCTCCGCGAGGGTGCGGGCCGTCACGGCGGCATTCTGTCCGAGCTGGCGGGCGAGGGCGTCCAGGTCCAGGTCATCGAGGCGTGACCCGCCGTAGGCCTGGGAGAGCTGTTCGGCCAGCTCGTCCAGTTCGGCGATGTCCTGGAGCACGCCGGTGCCGTCGCCGAGTCCGAGTCCTTCCTCGCCCTCGAAGCGTTCGGAGCCGGACCAGTCCTCGCCGGGGCGCAAAGCCTGCAGGTTGGAATCGAGTTGGCCCAGCTGTGCCATAAGCTCGGGCGAGCCGAACGCCTGGGCGGAGAGCCGCATCAGCTCCTCGCGCTGCTCGGCGGACATGGATTGCAGGAGCCGCTGGGCGGCGGCCGCGCGCTGGGCGAGCGCGTCCACCAGCTCCTCGACCGACTGCGGGTTCTCCGGGAAGAACTGGCCGTGCTTGGCCATGAATTCCTGGAAGTCCGCGTCGGTGTCCTCACCGCGGCGGTGTTTGCCGAGGAGCCCGTTGAGGTCCTGCAGCATCTCGGCCACGGCCGCGCGGTCCTCCTCGGTGGCGCCTTCGAGGGCCTCCTTCATGCCGGCGAACCGCTGGTCCAGGAGTTCGCGGCCGAGCAGGTCCTTGATCCGCTCGTAGGCCTCCCGCGCGGTGCTCGACTGCCAGTCATAGGAGGCGAGCTCGTTGACCGCCGCCGCCGTGGAGCGCGGCAGGTTCTGCAGCTGCATCTCCCGGAAAGCGCGGTCGGTGTTGTCCATCATCGCGTCGCGGGCGAGCTGCTTGCGTTCCTCCAGCACCGCAGTCTCAAGCAGCTTCTGGACTTCGCTGAGGGTGCCGTCCAGGTTGTGCCGGCCCAGCAGTTCACTGCGCCGCTGCTGGACGCGGCCGGCGAGCTCGTCGAGGCCTTCCCGGTTCCGGCCGCCGCGGCGCAGGAACTCCCGGAGGGCGTGCCGGGGCGAGTAGCCGGCCATGACGTCCTCGGCGACGGCGTCCAGCGCCTCCGCCAGGTCCACCGGCGGGGCGAGCGGATCCGGTCCTCCCGTGTACCGGCCGTACCTGGACCGGTTGTGAGCGGTCATGAGGCCTCCTTAGCCGTAAAGCTGCCTACCCGTAGATCGTCTCCTCGTCGTCGGACTCCTTGGAGATCCGCCGGGCGAGGTAGAGCCCTTCCAGCGCAAGTTCGACGGCGGCGGCGCGCTGCCCGTCGTTTTCCGCGCCCAGTCGCTCACTGATGTCGTCGTAGAGGCTGGATCCGTTGAGGGACGGCAGGTTGTGGAGGAACTCCCGCGCAGTGACCAGTTCCCCGGTGGTGACCGTGGCGTGGCCGTCGAGCGCGGCCACGAGCGGGCCCATGTCCAGGCCGTGGAAGTGGGCCCGCACGGCTTCCGCGGTGGCCATGCGCAGGAGGTGGTCCAGGACGTCCTGTTCCCGGCCTTCCTCGCCGGATTCGAACTCGATCTTCCCGGCGAGGACGTCCACGGCGGCGTCCAGGTCGATGATCCGGGCGACGGCCTCGTCCTCGCCGCGCACGCTGGCCCGGCGCAGGGCCGCCGCGGCAACGGTTTCGGCGCCGGCGATGGCGAACCGCGCGGAAACCCCGGAGGTCTGGTTGACCGCCGGCGACTGCCGCAGCGCCCGGGTGTAGCGGGCCAGGATCTCGAGGATGACGGGCGGGACGCCGGCCACCAGCTGCCCCTCCTGCCGGATGACGGCGACCTCGTCGTCGAGCTCGATCGGGTAGTGGGTGCGGATCTCGGCGCCGAAGCGGTCCCGCAGGGGCGTGATGATCCGGCCGCGGTTCGTGTAGTCCTCCGGGTTGGCGGACGCGACCACCAGGACGTCCAGCGGCAGTCGCAGCACGTAGCCGCGGATCTGGATGTCGCGTTCCTCCATCACGTTGAGCATCGAGACCTGGATCCGCTCGGCCAGGTCGGGCAGCTCGTTGATGGCGATGATTCCGCGGTTGGAGCGCGGGACCAGGCCGTAGTGGATGGTTTCCGGGTCCCCGAGACGGCGTCCCTCGGCCACCCGCATCGGGTCGACGTCGCCGATCAGGTCCGCGACGGAGGTGTCCGGCGTCGCGAGTTTTTCGACGTACCGTTCCGAGCGGTGCCGCCACGCCACCCGAAGCCGGTCCCCCTCGGTGAGGGCCTGGGCGCGGGAGTGCTCCGTGATCGGTTCGTACGGGTGTTCGTTCAGTTCCGAGTCCTCGATCACCGGCGACCACTCGTCCAGCAGCCCGGCCAGGGTGCGCAGGAGCCGCGTCTTGCCCTGGCCCCGTTCGCCCAGCAGGACGACGTCATGCCCGGCGAGCAGGGCCCGCTCGAGCTGGGGCAGGACGGTCCGGCTGAACCCGAACATCCCGGGCCAGGGATCCCGGCCGGCGGCGAGCGCGGCGAGCAGGTTGTCGCGGATTTCGCGGCGCAGGTCCTTGTGGACGTGGCCGGAGGCACGCAGTTCACCAACAGTGAAGATATCGGGGCGATCACTCACTCCTCCACCGTAGACCTCTATCGTGCGGGGAATCGAGGGATTCTTGCAGATTCCTGCGCATTGGGGCGGGGTGCAAGAGAGCCGCCCGGGGTCCCCGGTCCGAGCCTGCGAGGGACGGGGCAGGCGGTGAGCGTTAGGCTGATTCTTGATGACTGCATCAACCGCGCCGAAACCATCTGCCGGGCCCTCACCCGAGCAGCAGGGCACGCTCCTGCTTCTCGTGCGCCACGGGGAGACGCCGACGACGGGCAGGTTGCTGCCGGGGCGGGCACCGGGGCTGCATCTGTCCGACCGGGGCCGGGACCAGGCTGACCGGGTCGCGGAACGGCTCGCGGGACTTCGGGTCGACGGCATCTACTCCTCGCCGCTGGAGCGCACCCGCGAGACGGCGGAGCCGGCGGCATCCCGCACCGGATTGGGCGTAAAGCAAGATGCCGGCCTGCTCGAATGCGACTTCGGCGAGTGGACGGGCGCCTCGCTGGCCGAACTGGCGCGCTTGCGGGCGTGGCAGACAGTCCAGCACAGCCCATCGACCTTCCGTTTCCCGAAGGGCGAGAGCTTCACGGAAATGCAGGCGCGGATTGTTGGAGCGCTTGAGGTGCTGCGCACAGCCCACCCCGGCGGCGTCGTCGTGTGCTTCTCCCACGCCGACCCCATCAAGGCCGCCGTCGCCCACGCCCTGGGCACGCCCCTGGACCTCTTCCAGCGGATCGTCATCAGCCCTGGCTCGGTGTCCGCCATCTCCTATGTGGACGGCCAGGGACCCGCCGTGCTCATGGTGAATTCGACGTCGGAACCCCTCAGCGGGCTGAGGACGCCGTGAATTCGGGACAGACTGTGGGACCGCCAGTGATACGGTACAGCCGGTGTCCGGCCGGGAGCTGACCCTGCTCGCCGGGGGCCGCGTCGAGCTGCTCGGACGTATCCCGCGCAGCAGCAACGAGACGTTCCTCGCCCAGGTCTCCTGCGGGGACGACGCCGCCTATGCGGTCTACAAGCCCGAGGCCGGGGAAAGGCCGCTGTCCGATTTCGAGCCCGGCCTCTACCGGCGGGAACGCGCCGCCTACCTGCTCAGCGAGTCCCTGGGCTGGGGTTTCGTCCCGCCGACCGTGATCCGCGAGGAAGCTCCGCTGGGGGTCGGGTCGCTGCAGTGGTTCATCGAGTGCGACTTCCGCGAGCACTACTTCACGCTGTTCGAGGACGCCCCAGAGACGCACCGCGACCTGGCGCGGATTGCCCTGTTCGACTACGTCGCCAACAACACCGACCGCAAGAGCGGGCACGTGCTGCGCGGCGACGACGGACGGGTCTGGGGCATCGACCACGGACTGTGCTTCTCCGCCGCTTTCAAACTCCGCACCGTGATCTGGGACTTCGCCGGCGAACCTATCCCCGATGCCCTGCTCGAGGACATCGCCCCGCTCGCCGAGGCCGCTCCTCCCGAGGTGGCCGAGCTCCTCGACGACGACGAGGTCACCGCCCTGCAGCGCCGCGTCCAGCGCCTGCTGCACGCCCGGGTCCTGCCGGTTGACCGCACCGGCATGCGCTACCCCTGGCCGCTCGTTTAAGCGAGCTGGGATCCCCAGTCTGGACTCACAATTCCGCTCGAGGATACGGGATTGAGCACAACGGACGTGGACTCGTTGCCGCTTCATGACAGGTGGGCAACCATCTCCACCGCGACAGCACCTCGGTCCCGACGTCCCTGGATCATCGATACTTCTTGACCTCCACCGGCCGCCCCGGTGGCATGAGCCTTGACTCTCCTCTTGTCCGTGAGAGGCGTCTCAATTTATTACGGAGGCAGCCGGGGGCCACCCGCCGGCAGGGTAAAGTTATCTGTTCGTAACATTTATCTGACTGAAATGTGTTTGAAGATGCCTGCAGACTCCGCTATTGAAGACAAGCCGAAACAGCTCCTCGGGCTAAGTGGCACCCAGACTATTGGCTCGGCGTTGGCCGCGGTGACCTCTGCCTTGGTGGGGTCCTTTCTAGGCGTTGCCGGGACGCTTATTGGCGCCGCACTCGGCTCCATCGTTGCCACGGTGGGCGCCGCCCTGTATGCCCGGACACTCAGTTCGGCCGCCACCGTGGCAATGACGAAAATCCCAAAGCGACGCAGGAGTGGACTGCCCGCTGACGACGCCGGCATGCTGGCCGCTAGCGCCCCGGCCGAAAGCGACGGACCTCAAGCCAACCGGTTGAAGAGGCAGGTCACCCCAAAGACCTGGATTAAGATCGGGGCGGTCAGTGCTGCCGCATTCGTGATCGCGATGGTCGGTGTCACTGCAGTCGAATTCGGAACCAACAAGCCCATCTCCAGCCTGGTCTCGTCGGCGTCGAGCATCGACGGTGCGGCTGGCCCCACGACGACGCTGGGCACGGCCCTGGGTGGCACTCCGACTGTCCCGGACAAAACGGACGCATCGCCCAAGGACGTGACGGAAGGACCCGGGCAAGTCGCGCAAGTGCCCGGGCAGGTCGAGCAAGGTGCCACCAAGACAGATGGCCTGACCACGGAGGGTAGCCCCAGTGGCGCGGACAGCGGCTCGGCCGGAACCGCCGTGCCGGGAGCCGGCGCACCAAGCGACACCACGCCGGCGGACGTCGCCCCCGCAACCGAACAGACCCCGCAGCCTGCCCCCGCAACCGAACAGACCCCGCAGCCCGAGGTGTCCTCGGATTCGGGATCGGCCGAGCAGCCCGCACCGTAATGGCGATGATAGGGATCAAGGACCGATAGGAACCTGTTAGGGATGGCGGGGTCGGGGCCGCGGTGTTGTGGCGGCTGGCTCATCCGACGAGGACCACCGTATTCTCAGCGGTCAGCCGGCATTTCGTTGCCGCATTGAAGCAAAGGCATTCACGAGCTCCGGCTCAGTTGCCGGGGTCAACGCGACTGCTCGCCCGCAGGTAGTTTTGCCTGATGGCCGGGTGGAAGTCCGGGGCGGGTGCGGCGTCCACCGCGACCGGCCAATCCGGCCGGTCGCCGCTGGAGGCCCAGACTGCCTGGACGGCAGCACCCCGGGCCACGTACTCCCCCGGGCTCGGGACCACGACCGGCAGGTCGAAGACCTGGGCCGCGATGGCCTGCACCGCGGGGTTCTGCACGGCGCCGCCGATCAGCAGGAGCCGTGTTGCGGGGCCTCCTTGGGCGCGGAGGGCATCCAGGCCGCCGGACAGCCCGCAGAGCATGCCTTCGATGGCGGCCCGGGCCAGATTGCTCCTGGTGCTGGAGGCAATGCTGAGCCCGTGGAAGCTGGCCTTGGCGTGGGGCAGGTTGGGCGTGCGCTCACCTTCGAAGTAGGGCACGAGCACCACGCCGCCGGCGCCGGGTTCGGCGCCCAGGGCAAGTCGCGCAAGTTCCTCGAAGTCCACGCCCAGGATGCCTGCCACGGAGCCGAGCACGCGCGCGGCATTAAGCGTGACGGCGATGGGCAGGTACTCGCCGCTGGCGTCCGCGAAGCCCGCCACCGTTCCGCTGGGATCGGCGACGGCACGGGACGCCACCGAGAACACCGTGCCGCTGGTGCCGACGGACACCACCACGTCCCCGGGTTCGGCCCCCAGACCCAGGGCGGCGGCCGCGTTGTCCCCGGCGCCGGCACCGAGGAGAATGCGGTGCCCGGGTCCGGCAGGGCCAGCCAGTTCCGCTGTGCCGGAACCAAAGCAGCCGGGGTGAACCGCCCCGGCAGAGCCGCCGGGGCCCAGCACCCGCGGCAGAACCACGGTGCCTGGATCCCGGTGCCCGGCACCCCCGCCGGCCTCCCTGGCGTCCCGGCCGAAGGCCAGTTTGAACAGCTCCACATCGTATTCGCCGGCCGAAGGGCTCCAGTATCCGGTGCCGCTGGCATCGGAGCGGTCGGTGGTGAGCTGGTCCAGGTCCGGGCCCAGCGGGCTGGTTGCTGCCGGACCGTAACCGCGGAGCCGCCAGGTCAGCCAGTCGTGGGGCAGCGCAACAGCCGCCACCCGGTCCGCCAGGTCCGGTTCGTGGTCCCGGACCCAGCGGATCTTGGTGATGGTGAAGGAGGCCACCGGGACCAGCCCGGTCCTGCGGGCAAAGTCCTCCGCCCCCACTTCGTCGGTGAGAGCGGCAGCTGCCGACGCCGATCGGGTGTCGTTCCACAGCAGCGCCGGGCGCACCACGTTGCCGTCGTGGTCCAGCAGCACCATGCCGTGCTGCTGGCCCCCCACCGAGAGCGCGCTGACGTCCGCCAGCCCGCCGGCGTCGTCGAACGCCGCTGACAAGGCCCGCCACCAGTGGTCCGGGTGGACTTCCGTTCCGTCCGGGTGGGCGGCCCGGCCCTCGCGGACCAGCGTGCCGGTGCCGGCGTCGAGGATCACCACTTTGCAGCTTTGGGTGGAGGAGTCGACACCGGCAACAAGGTTCATGGAAGCAGCCGTCACGGTCTTAGCGGGCGCCGAGCAGGTGCTCGATGAAGAGCTGCTGCAGCTTCACGAAACCGAAGCCCTTGCCGCCGAAGTAGGCGTCGGCGTCGAAGTCCTCGTAGGAGGCGCGGTCCGCGCGGAGCTGGTCGTAGCCTTCGCCCGGGTTGAGGGTGGGTTCGTTGATTTCCGCCACGCGGGAGGACTGCAGCGCGGCCTGGACCTCGGGGTCGGCGCGGAAGGCCTTGGCGCGTTCCTTGAGCAGCAGGTAGGTCTGCATGTTGGCGGCCGCGGAGTCCCATACGCCGTCGATGTCCTCGGTGCGGCTGGGCTTGTAGTCGAAGTGGCGCGGGCCGTCGTAGGCCGGTCCGCCGTCGGGGCCGCCGTTTTCGAGCAGGTCCACGAGCGAGAACGCGTTCTGCAGGTCGCCGTGGCCGAACACCAGGTCCTGGTCGAACTTGATGCTGCGCTGGCCGTTGAGGTCGATGTGGAAGAGCTTGCCCTGGTAGAGCGCCTGGGCGATGCCGTGGGTGAAGTTCAGTCCGGCCATCTGCTCGTGCCCGGTCTCGGGGTTGATGCCCACCAGTTCGGGGCGCTCGAGGGTTTCGATGAACGCCAGGGCGTGGCCGAGGGTGGGCAGGAGGATGTCGCCGCGGGGTTCGTTGGGCTTGGGCTCGATGGCGAACCGGATGTTGTAACCCTTGTCCGTGACGTAGTCGCCCAGCAGGTTCACGGCTTCGCGGTAGCGTTCCAGGGCGCCGCGGATGTCCTTGGCTGCGTCGTATTCACTGCCTTCCCGGCCGCCCCACATGACGAAGGTTTCCGCACCGAGCTCGGCGGCGAGGTCAATGTTGTCCAGGACCTTGCGCAGGGCGAAGCGCCGGACGCCGCGGTCGTTGCTGGTGAAGCCGCCGTCCTTGAAGACCGGGTGGCTGAAGAGGTTGGTGGTGACCATCGGGACGATCATCCCGGTGGCCTTCAGCGCGCCGGTCAGCCGGTCGATTTCGCGCTGGCGGTCAGCCGCGGAGCAGCCGAAGGGAAAGAGGTCGTTGTCGTGGAAGGTGATGCCGTAAGCGCCGAGGTCGCTGAGCCTGTTGACGGCCTCCACCGTGTCCAGCGGCGGGCGGGTGGCGGAGCCGAACTGGTCCTGGGCCTCCCAGCCCACTGTCCAGAGGCCGAAGGAAAACTTGTCGTCACGGGTGGGCTGAATCGCCATTGAATGCTCCGAAGGTAGGTGTGGCTGCTGTTGCGCGGCTGGCGGGGAACCAGAGGGAATTGTTCTAGACCCAAACATATTATGAATTTTTGCGGTGTCAACCCCGCCAAGCACGGAATGGATACCCGGCTCTGGCGCTGTGGGTGGGTGAATGTTAAGTTGCGCATAACAGCAATTTGGCCGACAAATCAAGCGATGAGGCCCTTGGGGGAAGGATCCCACCGTGATTGATCAGATGGTGACCGAACGCAATTGGCCGGAAAACCTCAGCTACGAAACGCATCCGCGCACTGCGTCGGAACCGCAAGACCTCCGGCTGGATTCGGATGAAAAATTCCGCAACGCCTTCCTGGACCGCGCGGTGGCCGGCCGCTGATAGTGTCACGATGATGCCTCCACGTACTCTTGCTTCCGCGGCGGCGAGGGAGCCGGATCCGTCCCGCCGCAACAATTTGTCGCTGCTGACCTCCCTCGTCCACCACCACGGCGTCCTCAGCCGTGCCCAACTGACCCGGCACACGGGACTGAACCGTTCCACCGTCGGGACGCTGATCGGACAGCTTGTTGCGTTGGGCCTGGTCTATGAAACGGCGCCCGCCGGCGAAGGGCACGTCGGCAGGCCGAGTCCGAACGTCCATCCGAGCCCGTCGGTCGCGGCGTTGGCAGTCAACCCAGAAATCGACGCCGTCACTATCGGCCTGGTCAGTCTCGGGGGGAAGGTGCAAAAGAAGATCCGCTTCGACACGGAACGGATACCGAGCGCCCGCGAAGCGGTGAATATCGCATCGGCCGTGATCGCCGGGATGCGCTCCGAGCTGGATGCGTCCTACCGGATCACGGGCATTGGCATGGCCGTGCCGGGCCTGGTCAACCGCGACGACGGCGTGGTCCGGCACGCTCCGCACCTGGGCTGGCGGAACGAGCCGGTCGCCCGAATGCTGAGCGAAGCCACCGGCTATCCGTGCCAGGCCGCGAACGACGCCTCCCTCGGCGCCGAAGCGGAGCTGATTTTCGGCGCCGGCGCCGGGCAGGGGAACCTGATCTACCTCAACGGCGGCGCCAGCGGCATCGGCGGCGGAATCATCTCCGACGGGCAATTGCTCAGGGGCGCCTCCGGCTACGCCGGGGAGATCGGCCATACCTTTGTCCGCTCCGGAGGAAAGCGCTGCCACTGCGGCGCCACCGGCTGCCTGGAAACCGAAGTCTCCCAGTCCCGCCTCCTCGAACTGGCCGGCCTAAGCCGTGGCGACACCGCCGACCTCGAAAAGGCGCTGGCAACCAGCAGCAGTGCTGAGGTGAACGACGAAGTGGCACGCCAGCTCATGTTCCTGGACATAGCCCTGCGCAATGCCGTGAACATTTTCAACCCCGAGGCAATCGTCCTGGACGGCTTCCTGGGAACGCTGTACGCCCTCGCACCGGAGTCGGTGGACGGAGTGCTGCTATCCCAGGCAATGGACGGCCCCGCCGGGCAGGTCGAGATCTACCGTGCAGCGCTCGGTTCTGACCTGATGATGATCGGGGCCGCGGAGCTGGCGTTTACCCCGTTCCTGGCCGACCCCGCGGGCCTCGGCACAACCACCCGCACCGCGCCCGCGGCGGGCTAGGAACCCGACACTGGTTCAAAAAGCCGGAGCAGCCGGTACGGCGTTGCGCGCGGATCGACCCCTCAGGCCAACTATCTGCCATACAAATAGGTGGCATCAGTAAACGCCTCTTCACCGAATACCTCTCTTGCCTCAGTCTGGTTACTAGACCTGCAGCGACCCCACTCAAGGCAATCAGTACTTAGAAGGAATTCAACGTGGAAACTCCCCTCTCCCATCTTGCCCACCTCGAAATCACCACTCCCGACGTCGAAGCCTCGGCACGGTTCTACGAGGAAAAGTTCGGCATGCGCATCGTCGACCGGGTGGACGGCAACGTCTACCTGCGCTGCTGGGGTGACTACTACCGCTACAGCCTGGTCCTCACCGAAGGGCCGGAAGCTTCCCTGGGCCGGATGGCCTGGCGCGCCAACTCCCAGACCGCCCTGGAAGCCGCAGCCCAGCGCGTCGAAGCAACCGGTGTCCAGGGCCGCTGGACCGCCGGCGGCCACGGCTACGGCAAGGCCTACGAATTCGCCGGCCCCTATGGCCACCCCATGCGCCTCTTCTTCGACGTTGAGAAGTTCGTGGCCGAACCCGGTTTTGAATCCACCTACCCGGACCGGCCGGAGCGCCGCAGCAGCCACGCCGCAGCGCCCCGCTTCCTGGACCACGTCACCGTGGCCTCCTCCGATGTCCGAGGCTTCGCCAAGTGGTACAACGAGGCCCTGGGCTTCCGCGTCATGGCCTTCGTGGACCTGGACGAGGCACCCATCACCGTCTTCTCCGTGCTCACGACCAACGAAAAGTCCCACGACCTGGGCGTGGTCCTGGACACCTCCAGCCGCGCGGGACGCGTCAACCACATCGCCTTCTGGGTGGACGCCACCGAAGACCTGCTCCGCACCGCGGACGTAATGATGGAAAACGGCACCGCCATGGAATACGGCCCCTCCATCCACGGCGTGGGCGAGCAAAACTTCCTCTACTTCCGCGACCCGTCAGGCCTGCGCGTCGAGCTCAACTCCGGCGGATACCGCAACTACGTCCCGGACTGGGAAGCCAACACCTGGAAGCCCTCCGAAGGCTCCAACAACTTCTACAAGAACGGCGCCATGCCGCACTCCATGACCGAATCCTTCCCTCCCGCGGAAGGCTTTACCGCCACCGAAGAAGGCGCCTCCCCCGAAATGAAGGAAGCCCTCCTGAACCCCTACGCCAAGCAGGGACGGGGCTAGGACACCATGGCCGAAACACAATATGCACTCATCCGGTTCCAGGAGACCGGTGACAGCAAGGCCCGCGCGGGCCTGCTGGTCGGCGACCGCGTCGTGGCCCTGAATGAGGAGATCAATACACTGATCGAGCACTGGGACACCACCGAGAGCCAGCTGGACGCCATCGCCGCATCGGTTGGCGAGGACACCGGCCTGGCGATGGCCGACATCGAGGTCCTCGCCCCGGTAGAGCCTGTCCAGGTCCTTCAGACCGGCGCCAACTACCGCAAGCACGTCATCGACCTCGCCGCAGCCCACCGCGAACCGGGCCAGGACGAGGACGAAGTCCGGGACCGGACCGCCGCGATGATGGACAAGCGCGCGGGCCAGGGAACGCCGTACTTCTTCATCGGGCTGCCGACGGCGATCGCGTCCGCCACGGACGGCCTCACCCTGCCTGCCTACTCCAAGTCCCACGACTGGGAACTTGAACTGGCCGCGGTGATCGGCAGGACGGCGTTCCGGGTCACCCCCGAGGAAGCCCTGGACTACGTCTTCGGCTACACCATGGTCAACGACATCACCACCCGTGAGTACGTGTTCCGCAAGGACATGCCGGCGATCGGCTCGGACTGGTACCGCGCCAAGAACGCCCCCGGCTTCCTGCCCGCCGGACCGCTGCTGGTACCCGCCAAGTTCTTCGGCGACCCGCAGGACGTCCAGGTCACGCTGAAGCTCAACGGCAAGGCCATGCAGGACGAGTCCACCTCAGACATGATCTTCGGTGTCGCCAAGCTGATCAGCGAGGCCTCCCAGATCATGCCGCTGCGCCCGGGAGACCTGGTGCTCACCGGAAGCCCCGCCGGCAACGGCCAGCACTGGGGAAGGCTGCTCCAGGACGGCGACGTCATGGAGGGCACCATTACGGGCCTCGGCACCCAGCTCATCCACTGCAAGGACGAAGTTGTCACTGAAGGCAGCCAGCAGTGACCAGCCAGGACACAGCACCAACCACCACCGGCACCGGGGAATCAGCCACCGATTCCCCGGTCATCCGGCGTGACGATCCGCTCGGCAGCATCCGCGCCATGGCCGAATCCCACAACAACTGGGGCCGCTGGGGCCAGGACGACGTCCTTGGGACCCTGAACTTCATCGACGCGGACAAGCGCATTGAAGCAGCAGCCCTGGTAAAGACGGGCGAGGCCTTCTCGCTGTCCCAGCCGTTCGACACCAACGGCCCGCAGAAGGGCTGGCGGCGACGCACCAACCCTGTCCACACCATGACCGACACCGGCGTGGACGCCGAACGCGGCAACCAGGGCTTCCCGCACGGCTTCGGCGGCGCGGACGACGTCATTGCCATGCCGCTGCAGTGCTCCACCCAGTGGGACGGCCTCGGCCACATCTTCGACCAGGGCAAGGCCTGGAACGGCCGCGCCGCAGGGGACGTGGTCACCTCCGAAGGCGACCTGGTCACCGGCATCGAAACCGCCGCGGCCAAGATCGTCACCCGCGGCGTCCTGCTGGACGTCGGCCGCGCGCTCGGACCCGAACTGGGAAGGAACGACGGCGAGCTGCCGGACGGTTTCGCCATCACCCCCGAACACCTCCAGCGGACCATCGACCTGCAGGGCCCCAGCTCAAAGGTTGGCCGGGGCGACATCCTGGTGATCCGCACCGGACAGCACACCCGGGTGCGCCGCGACGGCTGGGGCGACTACGCCGGCGGCTCAGCCCCGGGGCTGTCCTTCAGCACCGCACCCTGGCTTCACCGCAGTGAAATCGCGGGGATCGCCACGGACACATGGGGTTTCGAGGTCCGGCCCAACGAGTTCGACGGCGCCTTCCAGCCCCTCCACCAGATCGCCATCCCCAACCTTGGGCTGTTCCTCGGCGAAATGTGGGACCCGGACGGCCTCGCGGAGGCTTGCGCGGCAGACGGCAGGTACGACTTCCTGCTCACCGCGGCGCCCCTGCCCATTACCGGCGCTGTCGGATCGCCCGTCAACCCGATCGCCCTCCGGTAGCTTTCAGTACAACAGCACCACAACCATCATCAGTCAGGCCGTCAATACAAAGGAGTCAGCGATGGCAGCAGTACAGAACGTCGGAATCGTCGGGGCGGGAGCCGCGGGGCTGACCGCCGCCATCCTGCTGGCCGACGCGGGAATCCAGGTTGAAATCCTGGAGAAGGCCGATGCCCCGCAAACCCTTGGCTCTGGAATCACATTGCAGGGGAACGCCCTGCGGGTCCTCCGCCAGCTGGGCGTCTGGGAGCAAATCGAGGCGAAGGGCTACGCGTTCAGCACCCTCGGCCTGCGCGCCCCGGACCCCGCCGGCACCGTCATCGCCGTATTGGATGACATGCGGACCGGCGGCGACGACCTCCCAGCCACCCTGGGCATGTACCGCCCCGACCTCACCGCCATCCTCCGCGAGCGTGCCGGGCAGGCAGGCGCACGGATCAGCTACGGCAAGACGGTCGCCGAAATAACGGACGACGGCGGTTCCGTCACCGTGAGCACCTCCGACGGCGGCACCGACCGCTACGACCTCCTGATCGGCGCCGACGGCCTGCACTCAGCTGTCCGCAAGGCCATCGGCATCGATGTTGAACCCCGGTCCACGGGCATGGGCATCTGGCGCGCGTTCGTGGAACGGCCGCAGGACGTGGTCCGCACCGACCTGACGTACGGCGGCCCTTGCTTTATTGCCGGCTACTGCCCCACCGGCCCTGACACCATCTATGCCTACCTCGTGGAAAGGGCCCAGGAGCGCAAACACGAGGACGGCCCGCGCATTATGGCCGAACTCGCCGCAGCCTACGGCGGCCCATGGAACGAGATCCGCGCCAACCTGGACCAGAGCGCCCGTATCAACTACACGTGGTTCACTACCCACCTGGTGGACGGGCCGTGGAACCGCGGCCGCACCGTCATCATCGGCGACGCCGCCCACAGCTGCCCGCCAACCATCGCGCAAGGTGCTGCCATGGCAATGGAAGACGCAGCCGTGCTGGCCGAGCTCCTGATCGGCGCCGACGAGATCACCGAGACACTCTGGAAAGAGTTCGCCGACCGCCGACTGGACCGGGCAAAAGCAGTGGTCGACGCCTCCGTCCAGCTGGGCCAGTGGATGCTCGACGGCGTCCGGGACGCCAATGTGCCGGGCCTGATGCATTCAGTCTCCAGCTTGGTTAGGGAGCCCGCATGAGCACCGGCCCTGCTGAAAGACCCACAGTGGACGTCCACGCCCACATCCTGCTTCCGGCCCTGCAGCAATTGGTGGCCGAAGCTGATCCCGAGGGCTTCGGCGCTCAACAGGCTCTGGAAGGCCGGCGCAACGGACCAGAGTCGATGGCCGCTTCGGGAAAGATGATCAAGGAGCGCTGGCCGCAGCTGACGGACCTGGACCGCCGTCTTGCGGACATGGATGCCCAAGGCGTGGACGTGCAGCTCGTCTCGCCGTCGCCGTCGCACTTCTACTATTTCGCCGCGGAAGAGCTGGCCCTGCAGGTTGCCAGGGCCGCCAACCAGGCGGTGCGGGAGTTCGTGGACCGCGCCCCGGAACGGCTGAACGGCCTGGGCCTGGTCCCGCTGCAGCATCCTTCCTTGATGGTCGAAGCCCTGGAACACGCCATGCTGGAGTGCGGGTTGCTAGGCGTGGAAATCGGCTCGTTCGCCGCCACCCCCGCCGACCCGGAGCGCAGCACCGTTGAGCTGTCCGACCCCAGGCTGGAACCGTTCTGGAGCCGGGCCGAGGAGCTTGGTGCCCTGGTCTTCCTGCACCCGTTCGGCTGCTCGCTGGACGAGCGGCTGGACCGCTTCTACCTCGCCAACACCGTCTCCCAGCCCGCGGAAAACGCGGTGGCCCTGTCCCACCTGATCTTCAGCGGTGTCCTGGACCGGCACCCGAGCCTGTTGGTTCTGGCCGCGCACGGCGGCGGCTACCTTCCCACCAGCCTTGGCCGCTCCGACCATGCCTGGAGGGTCCGGCCGGAGGCACGCGGCTGTGCTGAGCCACCGTCGTCGTATGTGAAGAAGCTGTTCTTCGACTCCCTGGTCCACAGCCCGGCTGAACTGCGGGCGCTCGTGGCCGCCGCTGGCCCGGGGCAGGTGCTGCTCGGCTCGGACTACCCGTTCGACATGGGCTCCGACCGCCCCGCGGCCGAGGTCATCGAGGCGCGGCTTTCCGCCGAGGACGAGGCCAGGGTGCTGTCCGGCAACGCCGCTGCCCTGGGCATCACGCCCGCTTCCCTCCTCGCCGCCCGCCGCACAGCCTAAGGACGTTGTTATGGTCAAGATTGCTCGCTGGAACCACGACGGCGGGACGCAGTCCGGCTTCGTTGACGGCGGTACCTGCTACGCCCTGCCCGCAGGCCACACGGTCCAGACACTCCTGGAAGCAGGGCTCGAGGAGACCCTGGGTTTGGCCCGGCGGATCATCGGGTCTGGCCCGGCCGTTCCGCTGGCGGACGTGCGGCTGCTCGCCCCACTGGCGCCCGCCACCATCCGGGATTTTGTCGCGTTCGAGGAACACGTCGAAGGCGTGCGGAAAAGCATCGACGGCGTGGCCGGCGTGGTGCCCGAATGGTACGAGGCGCCCACCTTTTACTTCACCAACCCGCATACGGTGACCGGCACCGGCGAGGTGATTGGTATTCCGGCGGGCTGCGAGGACCTGGACTTCGAAACCGAGGTAGCCGCCGTCGTCGGGCGCGTCCCCGGAAGCGGCGGCCGGAACCTGACTGCAGCGGAGGCGCACCGGCACATTTTCGGCTACACCGTCCTCAACGACTGGTCGGCGCGGGACCTGCAGCGCCGGGAGATGAGAGTCAGCCTGGGGCCGTGCAAGGGCAAAGACTTCGCCAATACGCTGGGGCCTTGGATTGTCACCGCGGATGAGTTCGAGGACCTGCACGACGCCGAGGGGTTCCTGCCGATCTCCATGGCCGTGGAAGTCAACGGGAAAGCCATCGGCCAGGACCTGCTGTCCAATATGGGTTGGCCGTTCGCCGAGCTAGTGGCCTACGCCTCGCAGGACTCCGTGGTCCGGCCCGGCGATGTGCTGGGCTCCGGCACGTGCGGCAGCGGTTGCCTCGCGGAGCTCTGGGGACGGAACGGCGCGAAGACTCCCCCGCCGCTGAAGACGGGAGACGTGGTCCGCATGACGGTGGAAGGCATCGGGACCATAGAGAACACGGTAGGTGAACGCCGTAACGCCGGGACTCTGGTGCGTGCCCGGCAGCGTCCGCGCAACCGGGTTGCCGCTGCGGTTCCTTCCGGGACGTAGGGTGGTCTCCCTTCAGCTCGATGGCCGGACCGTGGTGGTCACCGGCGCTGGCCAGGGCCAGGGCGCTGCCGAGGCTCGCATGCTGGTGGAGGCCGGGGCCCGCGTCATTGCCACAGACCTAGCAGTGAACAAACCGGCCGAGCTGGCCGCCATGTCATTGCCTTCGGCCGGTGCGCTGGTGTACCGGCAGCTGGACGTCAGCGATGCCTCCGGCTGGTCCGAACTCGCTTCCTGGATCGAGTCCCATGGGTGGCAGGTGGACGGGTTGGTCAACAATGCAGGCATCACCCAGCGGAGCCGGTTGCTGGATGCCTCTGTGGCTGACCTGCAGCGCGTCTATGAAGTCAATGTCGCCGGATGCCTGCTGGGGATCCAGGCGCTCGCACCGCTGATGGGCAGTGCCGCATCCATCGTCAATGTCGGTTCCGTCGCAGGCCTGACCGCGCACTATCCGGTGGCCTACACCGCCAGCAAGTGGGCGTTGCGGGGACTCTCGCAGGTGGCCGCCATGGAACTCGGCCCGCGGGGGATAAGGGTTAATACTGTCCATCCGGGCTTCATCGAAACGCCCATGACGGCGAGCGCTAAGCCGGAATTCAGGCAGGCCACCCTGGCCGAGACCCCGCTGGGCCGCACTGGAAGCGTGGAGGAAGTGGCCGGCGTCGTGCTGTTCCTCCTCAGCCCGCTCTCGTCCTTCGTGACCGGCGCCGAGATCCCGGTGGACGGCGGCCAGTCGGGCCACGGCGGAGCAAAGTCTGTCTCCGACGCCATGCGCTGACGCGGTGCACGATTCCAACTAGCCCGGCAGCACGGCCGACCAGCCGCCGTCGACCATCAGGTTGGCGCCCGTCACGTATGACGCTTCGTCGGAGGCCAGGAACAGCGCGCATTTGGCCACTTCTTCCGGCGTGCCGATCCGGCCCAACGGGATGCTGCCGGCGATGGACCGCATGGGGTGGTCGGCGGCCAGGAGGTTGCCCTCGGTCGCTGCGGTGCGGATCATTCCGGGGCTGACAGTATTGACGCGGAGTCCATGCGGAGCCCCTTCGGCCGCGAGCTGCCTGGTCATGGCCACCACGGCCCCCTTCGTGGCGGTGTGGGCCAGCCGGCCGTTGGTCATGGAACCGGTAACTCCTGCCGTGGATCCCACCAGCACGATGGCGGCGTCCCGCACCCGGATCAGTTGTGGCCAGAAGTATTTGACCGGCAGGAACACCACATCCATCTCGTGTTCGACATTCCACTTCCAGTCGGCAAACGTGAGCTGCTCCACCGGCGCGAAGCGGGTGACCGCCGCGTTGGCATACAGGATGTGCACCTGGCCGTGGTTTGCGGCTACGTCCTGCGCCCATGCCGCCACAGCGGCCTCGTCTGTGAGGTCAACCCGGCTGCTGCTCATCCGGCCACCGGCTGCGGCGACCTGGCGGACGGTGGCCGCGGCGCCGTCGTCGTCCATGTCACAGCCCACCACCACGGCGCCCGCCTCGGCGAAGGCGAGCGCCGCCGCCCTGCCTTGGCCGCTGGCCGTTCCGGTGATGACGGCGGTCTTGCCGTCGAGGCGCTGGCTGGAGACAGGCATGGGGGATCCCTTTCGAAAGTGCGTTTCTTCGACTTTCGCAGGGATGGTCCGGATGGGGAACGGCGCTTTGGTTCTAGGTGGTATCCGCCGCGTGGATAGTTACCGGGTGCGCGGTGATGGGGAAGAGTTCGTGCAGCCGCGAACAGGCCCGCTGGACCACGGAACGCAGCCAAACGCTGGCAGGGTCCTCCGCCTGGGACGGGTGCCAGTACATCGCTTCCACGAGGGACGCTTCAGCGCCTTCGGAGAACCCCAGCACAACGATATCCGCGCCGCGCTGGGCCCGTGCTGCCAGCATCCCGGGGACGAGCGCCACGAGGTCGGTCCCTTCCACCAGGAGTGGCAGGGACAGGAACCCGGCCACCACAGCCGCCACGCGGCGCTGGATACCTCGCGATTCGAACAGCTTGTCCGCCGGGGTGCTGATTCCCTCACCGAAATAGCCGACGGCGTGGGGAACGGTGGCCAGGTCCTCCACGGTGAGCCGGGGCCGCTGGAGCAGGGGATTTCCGGTGTCAGCCACAGCAACAAAGCTGTCCCGGAACAGCTGCTTGCTGGCTCCCTGCATCTGGTATCCCGTGGGCCCGACGAGCAGGTCGATTTTTGAGTAGTCGGCCATCTGGCCCTGGATCCCGGACTTGGCTGTGGGAACGAAATCCACTGACACTCCGGGGGCCTCCTCGCGCAGTATCCCCCGCAGCGGCCCCACGATCAGGGCCGCCGCGTAGTCCGAGGCGGCGATAATGAACTCCCGCTCGCTCGTGCCGGCGTCGAAGCCGGACCGCACCCGCGTGGCCCGCTGGATGTGAAGCATGGCTTCATCAACCAGCGGGACCAGGGACTGTGCGAAGGGCGTGAGGTCATAGGCGCGGCCGTTCCGCACCAGGAGTTCGTCGTCGAAATGGCGCCGGAGCCTGGCCATTGCGGCGCTGGTGGCCGGCTGGCTGAGCTGGAGCCTCTCGGCTGCCCGGGAGATATTCCGCAGTTCCAGCAGGACCTGCAGCTGGGGCAGCAGGTTGAGGTCCAGGTTCTTCATACCCACAGGTTATCCGTGCCTCGACGTCAGCCCGGCCACAGCTGGCGGGCGTCTGAGCCCCAACGAGCAGCTGACCTAGGCACTCTGCGAACCAAGCTCCTCAGCAACCTTCCGGGCACCGCGGACGGCGATGGCCACGCTCATCAGCGTGGGATTCATGGCCGTGGCCGTCGGAATGAGCGCATTTCCGCCCACCACCAGGTTGTTGTAGCCCCACACGCGTGACCAGGGATCCGCCACCGAGGTGCCGTCGTCGGTTTCACCCATGCGCATGGTGCCCTGGTAGTGCAGGCTCGAGCCGTTCGGCATTAGCCTGGGCTCGGCCACGAAGGCGCCCAGGGCCTTGCCGGCACGCCGCAGCCGCTCGGTTGCCTCGGCGATTTCCGCGTTTTCCCGTTCTGTGAGCGCATACTCGATTCTCATGTTGGGAAATCCCCGGTAGTCCGGCTCATTGTCGTCGAACGTGACGGCATCCTCGTAGCGCGGGTGCTTGCGCATGCCGTAGCCCATGTTGACGTAGCCCCAGCGGTTCTCGGAGTACGGGGTTCCCGGCTCCATCGGGAACGGCGTGGTCTCCGTGTACATCACCTGGACGGAGAAGGGGTGTTCCGGCTCTGAGAACGGGATGCGGTTGACCGCCGCGACGGGGTCTGCCGGGTTCAGTGCGCGCCGGGCCAGCTCGGCCTTAAGGTCCTCTTCGGTGGCGTACCGCCCCATCCTTTCGGCGTCCAGCGCCACCGTGGAGATGACCACGGGATGCTCGGTCAGGTAGTGGCCGAGGGCCTGCGGCCGCACACCGGATGCCCAGAGGAGCTGCGGGGAGCGGAAGGCATCGGCGGCCACCACCACGATGTCTGCTGCCACGAATGACTTCTCCCCGGTGCGGAGGTCCTCGACGGTGACACCGGTGACCCGGTGTCCGTCCAGTTCCACGCGGCGGACCAGGGTGAGGTCACGGAGTTCGAACTGCTTCGAGAGCGGGCTGTCCTTGTCGATCAGCGGGCCGAGGACGACGTCGGCCCCCGCCCAGCGCACGGAGCCGTCGGGCTGCGGGTCCCCGGCAACCGGAAGGGTGCCCACGCCATACCCATCCGGCAGCTCCGCGCCGAACTCTTCATCGAGGAGGGTCCGAATGGCCTCACCAACGGCGGAGTCGGCAAACGCTGCGCTGTGGACGTGCAGCAGCTGCTTCGCGTCCTCAATCAGCCCGTCCCATTCGTCGTCCGCTATGAAGGGGACTTTTTCACTGAAGGCGGGCGACGGCGTCGCGCAGGTCCAGTGCGCACCTTGGCCGCCCACGTTGGTGGCCGCAGCCGCCGCGGGAAAACTCGAGGCGTGGGCGGAGCCCGCGCCGCCGAAGTCCAGAAGGTGGGTTCCCTGGCGGGCGGTGAACATGCCCTCGGTGACTGTGGCTGCCGGGATGCCGAGCGACTCCCGGTAGGCGCCGGCCTGCGGCCCCTGCGACATTTCGCGCGCACGAGCCTTTTCGCCAGGGTCGGCAATGTTGCGGACGCTTTCGCCGGGAACCTCCGTCACCTGCGGTCCGGCTTCGAACATCACCACCCGCGCGTTCGGGACCTGCTCGAGGAGCACCCGCGCATAGGTGGAGCCGATGGGCCCGCTGCCGACGATGGCGATGGTTGGGTTGGACATGATGTCTCCTTTGAAATCAGGCCGAAAGGGATTCGGAAGTTGTTTGGGGGGCGGGAACGGGTTCGTCGGAGAGGCGGCCGTGCGGAAGCAGGACCGCCGCGACTATTCCCACTGCGTACGTGGCCGCCAAGGCAATAAAGATGGGGGTGAAGACTGAGCCGTAGATCTGAGCCACACTGGCCTGGACTGCCGGAGCGGCCCCTTTGACCAGTTGCGGGGTCAGGGTGGAAGCGTCCAGGCCCGCCGGCAAGAGGGCCGCCACGCCGAAGCCGATCACCCCGCCGATAATCGCCGTCGCCACTGTTGAGCCCACCTGCCGCACCAGGTTGATGGTCGCGGTGATGGTGCCGGTCTGGCTGGCGGGAGCAGCTCCCTGGACCACAGTGACGATCAGGCTCATGAACGCGCCGGTGCCCATCCCAACAACGGCCATGACGATCATGGGAACCCACAGCGGAAGCCCGGCGGGCAGCACCGCCATCACAAAGAGTCCGGCGGCCCCCAACGATGTTCCCAGGATGGGGAAGATCCGGTACCGCCCCGTCCTGCTGGCCAGCCATCCGGTGAGCAGGTTGCTGGTCAGCATGCCGAACACGGTTGCGATCGGCACGAGCCCGGACACGGTGGCGGTTGTCTGGTACGCCATTTGGACGTATGTGGGCAAATAGGCGGTGATGGAGAAGAGGCCGACGCCGATAATCGCCGA
Source organism: Arthrobacter sp. 01L42 (assembly GCF_056400005.1). Lineage (NCBI taxonomy): Bacteria > Bacillati > Actinomycetota > Actinomycetes > Micrococcales > Micrococcaceae > Arthrobacter > Arthrobacter sp. 01L42. Next base: position 76,533 of record NZ_JBFTSL010000006.1, read on the forward strand.
GAGTGCGGTGCCTGCCGCGATGGTCCGGTTGGCGAAGAAATGCAGGGGGACGATGGGTTCGGGTGCGCGGCGCTCAACAAAGTAGAAGGCAACAAAGCCCAGCATGCTGACCGCGAGCGCGGCAGCGGTGGCGGGGCCCGCGCTGCGTTCTGCGGCCCAGGTGGCGGCGAGGACAAGGGCCACCAGTGCGGCGGTAAATACAGCCGCCCCGGCAACATCGAAGTGGCGGGGCATGGGGCCAGGCTCCAGGTGGGGAACGGCAACCAGGGCAAGGGCCAGGGCTGCAGCGCCCACCGGGATGTTGATCCAGAAAACCCACTGCCATCCCCAGTAATCGGTGATGGCGCCGCCGAGAACGGGTCCAACCAGGACCGCGATGGGGAAAGCTGCGCCAATGATGGCCATGTAGCGCGGACGTTCCCGCTGCGAGGTGACCCTGGCGATGATGGTCTGCGACATCAGCTGCAGGCCCGCGGAGCTCATCCCCTGCAGGACGCGCGCGGCGATAAGCCAGGCCATGTCCTGCGAGAAGCCGCAGGCCAGGGAGGCCGCCAGGAACATCACCAGCGAACCGAGGAAGATCCGGCGGGCTCCCAGGACATCACCTAGTTTGCCGAGCACCGGCAGCAGCACTGTGCTCGCGAGGGTGTATCCCACAACAACCCAGCTCATGAGCTTCAGCGCGCCCAGCTCACCCGCAACCGTAGCCAGGGATGTGGACACCACGGTGTGGTCCAGGGCCCCGAGGAACGAAACCGTGAGCAGGGAGATAACAAGGAGACGGAGTCTCAAAGGTGAAAGTGGCATAGTGATCTACCCGAACGATCGGGCCGTCGACGCGACGTATTGTGCCTCCGGCGCACCATCACGACGGAGAACGGGTTCGGAAGGAACCCCGGCGCCGTTACTCATGCTACCGCACTTTAGTTTGAAAGCAACAAAAGAATGCGTGAATTAGACGCCTATGGCGGGTGCCCATTTATGTAGCAAGCACGGCGCGCGTGAGGGACATGTCCTCGAGCAGCTCATCCAGGTCCGTTCCGGGCTGACCGGAAGACCGCGCCTCGATAGCCCGGCGCAGCGCCAGACGGGCTGATGATTCATAGCGCTCCGGAGCCCTTAGTGTCCCGTCCCCGGTGGACGTCTCCAGCCGCGTCAGCCCGGCCTGCTGGTCCATGGTGACTTCGGTTCGCACCTCGCCGAGGGCCAGCACCTGGAGCAGGCCGTCGGCGTGAAGGCCTGCTGCCGCCGTCGCCCCCAGGGTGACGGGCATTGCCCCGCCCGCGGATCCCCCTGAATCCAGCAGGGCAATCCTGGCTTGCGCCGTGGCACTGCACACCTGGAGCGTCAACGGGCCCCCGACCAGTGACCGGGCCCAGCCCAAGCCGTCGCGGATTACCGCTTCAACGCCTGCCGCGGGGGCAGCGCACTCGACGGTGACGATCCGGGCCGGCCTGCCTCGTCTGGCCCGGAGGGCATCGGCAACCACATCCGGGCGCAGCCGGGGACGCTCAACGATGACCGGGATGTCACCGGGCCACGGGTAGGCTCCGATTCCTTTCTGCGGGAGCGCAGCAGGGTCCGCAATCACCACGGCCGCCGCTCCCCTGGCCCGGGCGTCCAGCATGCCCTGCCACCAATCGCCGGATCCAGGCACCACAGCCACCGCCCCGCTGACGCCTCTGGTGAGTGCAGCACTGACGGAAAGCTCGGCGACAGCCGCGACATAGGAAGGTAACACCGTGAAGATGCCGAGCCCTGGATCTGCCGAACTCATTGCGACACCCCTTCCAGAACCTTCGCTGCGGCAGCATCGGCCAGGTCGATTGCAAACTGCGAGTCAGCCAGCAGCTCGTCGTACTCCACCGGGACCCCGCCTTCAAGGAGCGAGGCAAGCAGGCGCCACTCAGCCATATAGCCGTCTTCCGGATCCCGCCTGTACTCCGTCCACTGCCCGTCCGTGCTTCGCACTCGGGTGGCCGCGCTTCCGGCATGGACAAAGGCGGGCGGGAAATTCACCTCGATGCGGTCGTGGGAGGTGGCGATATTCATCCTCCAGAGGGCATCCGGTCCTTCCGGAAGCATGGTAAGCGCCAGCTGGACCAGGATTCCGCCGGCCCGATACCCCACAAGGTAGCCGACTGGCGGAGCGACCCTGGCGTAGACAACCTCGTCGATGCCTGGCGCGATGTCCCTCACGGCCGGGAGATCATGGATCGCAAGACCGGTCAGCAGCTGCCGCAGGACGCCGGCCGCAACCACAGGACTGTCGAGGTCCAGGCGTCCCCGCCGGGCGGCCTGGAAAGGGCCGCCCTCGGCGACCAGCCGGTGGTACCTGTCATTCGGCGGGAGCGCCAGCGTCACGGAGATCGCCTGTACCCGGCCCGCGAGGGCCACAAGATGATGCCTGGCCCGCCCCCACGCGGCGTCAAACAGGTGGTTCGTCCCCACCAGAAGGACCGTTCCCGCGAGCCGGCAGGCAGAGATGACTTCGTCGGCTTCTTCCCTGCTGGTGGCCAACGGCTTCTCGCAAAAGATTGCAGGCTTCCCCGCGGCTACGGCCGCCAGGATTTGGCGGGCATGTTCAGCGGGCGGGCTGCAGATGGCCACCAGGTGGACAGCCGGGTCCGCAAGCAGGTCCGCCTCCCCCACTGACCACCGGGCACCAAGCCTTTCGGCCAGGCCCTGGGCGCGCCCACTTCCCGCATCGGCAATGTGCACCACCTTGAACAGCTCCGCCAGGCGCCCCAGCACCGGCAGATGCAGGGCCGCGACGCCCGGCCCGGCCCCAAGAACTCCTATATTCCAAGGCATCGTCGCCCTCCCCCTTTTGTCCTTATTATTCATAAGTACGGAAATATCCGGCTATAGTCGCGTTCAACCCCACCTTAGTCCCCTCTTATGTGTGAGAATTGTGATCATGACGACAGAGTCCACACTCCGCTTTGGAGCACAAACGGATGAAGTGACGAGCCTGCTGAGGATCGTCAACCTGGTGCGAACGGGCGAGGCGACAACGCGCCCTGAAATCGGCAAGGTCACCGGGCTGGGCAGGGGCGTTGTCAGCCAGCGTGTGGACCAGGCCATTGAGATCGGCTTTCTCGGGGATGGAGAATTCGGCGCCTCCTCCGGTGGCCGCGCACCCCGGACCCTTCGCTTCCGCGCGGAGCAGGGCCGGATCGTCATATGTGCCCTCGGAGCCGCTCATATAAGGGTTGGCGTCACTGCCCTGGACGGCGACATCCTGGCACACACGCACCGCACCTGGGATATCGCCCAGGGCCCCGAGAAGACCATTGACGCCGTGATGGCGCTCGTTGACGACGTGCTGAAAAAGGATCACCAAGTGCCCGTCTGGGGTGTGGTGGTGGGCCTCCCCGGCCCGGTTGACTTCGCCACGGGACAACCGGTGGCACCTCCGATCATGCCCGGGTGGAATGGATTCGATGTCCGCACACCCTTCGAGGACCGCTTTAACGCACCGGTGTGGGTGGATAACGACGTCAACCTGCTTGCCCTTGGTGAGCGCGCCCGGCGTCGCGAATCCCTCGCGAACCTCATCTATTGCAAGATCGGTTCCGGCATCGGTGCCGGCCTGCTGTCCCAGGGCAGGATCCACCGCGGCGCCAACGGCGCGGCCGGCGACATCGGCCATGTCCGGGTTTCCGACTCCCATGCCCAATGCCGCTGCGGCAAGATCGGCTGTCTCGAAGCGGTGGCCAGCGGCTGGGCCCTGGTCAGGGACGCGGAAGAGGCTGTCAGGGAAGGCACCCACAGCTCCCTGGCTCCGCTGGCAAAAAAGGGGACACTGACCCTCGAGGAGATCACCCTCGCGGCCCAGGCCGGGGACCCGCTGGCCATCACACTGATTCAAAAGTCGGCCCGGGTAGCGGGTGAGACCATTGCAGCCCTGGTGAACATGTTCAACCCCGGAATCATCGTCATCGGCGGGGCCATGGGATCGGCCGGCGAAGTATTCCTGGCCGAAGTGCGCCAGCGGGTCTACGAACTGTCCCTGCCGCTCGCCACCCGCGACCTCACCATCACCTTGTCCGTCAACGATGAGCGCGAACCCCTGCGCGGAGGAGCCGAGCTGGCGCGCGAGCAGCTGTTCGATGTCACCTTCCCGCGCTGGTTTGCTGACGGCAGGCCCTCACCGGAACGGCACGCCGTTCCCGCATAGGGTCCACTGCGTGGCCTGGGCATAGCCGCTCAGGCCACGTCGCGGGAGACGCTGGGTACCGGCGCCCGGTCAAGCTCCAGCTGGGCCTCCAGATGGAACGGCAGGACCAGCGGCGAACCGGGACGCGCCTGAAGGTAGGGCACCAGCAGCTGGAAGTCGACGGCGATGGCGTGCACCCCGAGGGAAAGCTCGCGCCTGCCGGCCAGGACCAGCCTGTCCTGCACGAACCACCACCCGGACTCCGCCTGCAATGCGTACGCACCCACGCGTCGGGCCCCCAGCACCACCACCAACTCCCGTGGTGCCACCGGGATGCCGTCGACCTCAACTGCGAGCTCAGCCACGCTGGAAAGGGGCATTGAGCGGATCCATGACAGGCCGAGCCGGAGTTCAAAGCCTTCCGGCGTGGCCGTCAGCGCATCTTCGCGCAAAGCGGTTTGCAACATGGCTTTTGTCCTTTATCCTAAAAGTGACATAAGTTTGTCATTAACAAGCATAAATGGGAAGGCATCTCATGGCCTCCGCACTTCCTGAGAACTGGACCCTCTGCGCCAGCTCGTTCAACTGGACTCCGGAGATCACGGCAGCCCGGCGGACAGCCGCGGACGTTGTGATTGGCATCGCGGAGTCCGTGACGAAGACAATAGAGCTCGAACCTGGGCTGCTGTGGCGGTCCTTCCCCGCTCCGCAGGACGCCGAGGTAGACGAACTGCGGGATTCGCTGGCGGCAAGAGGGGGACGCGTCAGCATCGTTGGCGCCAGCCTCGACGACTTCACGTCCCCAACCGACCGCCGCTCGTTGCAGGAGCGCTTGGGCTTCCTGGTCCCCCAGCTCAGCGCCGCCAGCCGAGTGGGTGCCCGCGGGATCCGGTTGCCGATCGGACAGGCGGGCACGGAACTGCTCACGTTGCTGCAGCCGCTGCTGCATGAACTCGATCTGGTGCTGTACGAAGAAATCCAAGGGCAGCAGACTCCAAACAACCCTTCGGTGGCACCAGCCCTGGATGCGATAGCCGGGCTGGCAGATGAGCGCGTTCGGGTACTCGTTGACATCAGCATGCTCATGCCGGCCCTTCCCGTCACGTACCTTCATGAGTTGCGGCAGGGCGGCGTTCCTTCCGATCTTCTGGCGCGCCTGGAGAATGACTGGCGCGATCCCGCCACCCTCGATGCCGTTACCGCCCTGCTCCGCGCAGGGAAGGTTCCGCCGCGCATCCACACGCTCTTCATGAACCTGCTCATCCGCTTCGGCCGCAGTGACGCCGCAGACCTGCAGCGCATCCTCCCCCTGGTGGGCGCCTTCCATCTGAAGTTCTGGGATCTGGACGACGACGGCGGCCGGGTTTCCCAGCCGCTGCATGACCTCGGCAGCCTGCTGCGCGGGACCGGCTTCACGGGCACGCTGACCAGCGAGTGGGGCGGCCACGAGTGGCTGCAGGACGACCCAACGGAGATGACGCGGAGTCACCTGGCCCTGGCGGGGGCAGCCCTCGCGGAGCCAGCATTGGTGGAGCCGACACCAGCGGCCCGGGCTGCCCTCTGACCGATATAAAACGCTGACCGGATACAAGAAGCTCATGGCACAGGAAAGGCCGGCCCCGCGGGGCCGGCCTCACTTGTCTGCGAATTATTTCGTGCTGAATGCGGCGTCGAAAGCTGCGGCGGAGGGTTCATAGCCGGAGAGCCGGCGCACGAAAGCCAGCGCCTCGGGGGCGCCCTTCAGCCGGTCCATTCCGGCGTCCTCCCACTCCACGGACAGCGGCCCGCGGTAGTCGATGGCGTTCAGCATCCGGAACGCATCCTCCCACGGCACGTCGCCGTGGCCGGTGGAGATGAAGTCCCAGCCGCGGCGCGGATCAGCCCAGGGCAAATGGGAGGACAGCCGGCCGTTGCGCCCGTTGGACAGGCGCTTCTTCGTGTCCTTGCAGTGCACATGGTAGATCCGGTCCTTGAAGTCCCACAGGAACCCCACAGGGTCGATGTCCTGCCACACCATGTGGCTCGGGTCCCAGTTCAGGCCAAAGGCCTCGCGGTGCCCGATCGCCTCGAGGGCGCGCTGCGTTGTCCAGTAGTCGTAGGCGATCTCTGATGGGTGCACCTCATGGGCGAACCGGACGCCCACCTCGTCAAAGACATCGAGGATGGGGTTCCACCGGTCGGCAAAATCCTGGTAGCCGGCGTCGACCATCTTTTCGGAGGCGGGCGGGAACATCGCCACGTACTTCCAGATGGACGATCCCGTAAAGCCGGTCACCGTTTTCACGCCCAGCTTTGCGGCGAGCCGTGCAGTGTTCTTCAGTTCCTCGGCAGCACGACGGCGGACCCCTTCAGGATCGCCGTCGCCCCATACGACGTCCGGCAGGATGCCGCGGTGCCGTTCGTCGATCGGGTCGTCGCAGACGGCCTGGCCCTTGAGGTGGTTGGAGATGGTCCACACTTTGAGGCCGTGGCGTTCAAGAATGTCCAGCTTGCCCTGCACATAGGCGTCGTCGTCCCAGCGCCAGGGATCCAGGTGGTCACCCCAGCAGGCGATCTCCAGCCCGTCGTAGCCCCACTCGCCGGCGAGCCGGGCCACCTCCTCGAACGGCAGGTCGGCCCACTGGCCGGTGAACAAGGTAATTGGCCGTGCCAAATACTTCCCCTCCTCAACTGGCCGGCACGGGAACGCCGGCAGCGACCCGTGTCCAGGCGGAATCGTTTTCGGAACTGCGCTCGACAGCGTCGAGCACCCGCTGCACCCTCAGCCCGTCGGCGAACGACGAATGCGGGACGGCGCCGCCCACGATGCCTTCCACGAGGTCCTTGACCTGGTGGGAGAACCCGTGCTCGTAACCGAGCATGTGCCCTGCCGGCCACCACGCCGAAACGTAGGGATGCTCCGCTTCCGTGACCAGGATCTTCCGGAAGCCCTGGCGGTCCGCAGGGGCCGTGCGGTCGTAGAACTGGACGCTGTTGAGGTCCTCCAGGTCGAAGGCCAGGGCGCCCTTGTCCCCGGAAACCTCAATCTGCAGCGCGTTCTTCCGGCCGGTGGCAAACCGGGTGGCCTCGAACGACGCCAGCGCGCCGGATTCGAAGCGGCCCGTGAAGATGGCGATATCGTCCACCGTCACCTGGCCGGAGCCGACGCCGGCAGCGCCGGAAAGCCCGGTATCGGAAGGTCCGGAGCCTGAAGTGGAGCCCTTCAAAAGAGGCCGCTCCTTCACGATGGTGTCGATAACGCCGGACACCTTCGCCAGGTTCAAGCCGGTGACGAACTGGGCCAGGTCGATGGCGTGGGCACCGATATCCCCCAGGGCCCCCGAGCCGGCGTGTTCCTTCTGCAGGCGCCACGCCAGCGGCATCTCCGGGTCCACCAGCCAGTCCTGCCGGTAGGAGGCACGCACCTGGTTGATCGTGCCCACGGCGCCTTCGGCGATGAGGTTGCGGAGGAAGGTGACGGCCGGAACGCGGCGGTAGGTGAAACCGACCATTGCCTGGATGCCCCGGGCAGCCGCCCGTTCGGCAGCTTCGGCCATCGCTTCGGCTTCCGCCACCGAGTTGGCGAGTGGTTTTTCGCACAAAACGTGCTTACCGGCCTCCAGCGCGGCGATCGCGATTTCGGCGTGGGAGTCGCCGGGGGTGACGATATCGACGACGTCGATATCGTCACGGGCGATCACGTCCCGCCAGTCTGTTGCTGACTCGGCCCAGCCCCACTTGCTGGCAGCGGCGGCGACCGCTTCAGCGTTACGGCCGACGATAACCGCCATTTCCGGCTCGGCAGGCAGGCCGAATACCCGCGGCGCCGTCCGCCAGCCTTGGGAGTGGGCAGCACCCATGAAGCCATAACCGATCATGGCCACGCGCAGGGTTTTCATGCGAGCACCACCGTCCGTTCAACCGCGACGCGGTTGCCCACGTAGCGCATCGGCGCGATCTGCATATACAACAGGCGCAGGGTGAGGATGACCTCGACGTCGATCTCCTCGCCGGCGTCGGGGACGCGGTCCAGCGGGATGATCACGTCGGGCTTGTCTGCGACGAACCACAGGGTTTCCCATTGCTCCGGGAGTTCAGCTATGGAGTAGGACTTGTCCTGCAATTCGAAGCGGAGGGACTCCTTGGGAATCTCCACGCCATTGACCGTTGCAACGACGTCGTCAACGGCGGACAGCCAGAGGCTGCGGTACCAGGGCAGCTGCACCGATACGGCAATCCCCTCGGGGTGCCTGCGGACGTCGGTGTCCTGGAACAGGGAATTGTGAGTTGCCATGGCTTTCCTTACTTAACAGTCTCGACCAGGGTCGCGTGGGAGTCGGATGCATTTGGATCAGCGGCTTCTTCGATGGCATGCCGCATCAGCGTGTGCTGCTTCTTGACGAGGTCGATCGGATCGGATTCGCCCAGGTCGGCGAACGCGTGGCCCTCCCACTCGCTGGACAGGTAGCCCTGGTAGCCGCCCTTGACGAACTGGCGCACAATGCGGGGAATGTCCATCGCGGGTTCATTGCCGTGTTCGTCGATGTCGTAGAACTTCGCGTGGACATGGAAGATCTGCGGCATGATATCCAGCCATTCCTCCGGCGGAACCAGTCCGTGCATGTTGAACGCCAGCCGGGTGAAGGGACCAAGGCGCGCGGGGTCGAAGTTGTTGGCGTTCAGGTAGTCCTCGAACTCCTGGTTGCGTTCCTGCATCGGCAACGGCTTGCGCCAGATGTCCTGCATGACGGCAAAGTGCTCCTCGGGCAGCCCCATTTGCGTCAACGTGCGGAAGAGGGTCGGGGAAAGGCTGTGCATCGTCGAGCTGAAGTCTGCGGTGAAACCGAGCCGGTCGCTTCCCAGTTCCTCGTACATCTCGCGGATCTGCAGGATCTTGGGATCGTTCGGCCCCTGCGGCGCGTGAATTTCGTAGCCGAGCTTCTGGTCGTATTTCTCGGCCAGGGGAAGCAGCCGGCGGAGCAATTCCTTGCCCGCGGAGCGGATCACCACGCGGTGGAAACCAAGCTTGTTGGCCGTGTGCAGCTGCGCGGCGAAGAAGTCGTACTCCTCATCGGGTGTCATGTCCCGGTCCTTGCGGCGGCCCATGTCCAGGTTGGTGCCCACTGCGCTGGGGGTCAGGCCGTAGCGGTCCATGCTGTCGCGCCACAGGCGGACGAAGTCGTCGTCGACGTCCGGGTAGGTGCGCAGCATCTGGGCGATGTTGAACTCAACCCCCGGGCCGAGGCCTTCATCTGCAACAGCTTTGATCAGCGTCTCAGGGGTGTAGAGCCCGGCGGCGAACTCGGAGGTGAGCGAATAGAGGGTAATGCCAAGCTCGATGCCCGAGCCTGCGATGCCTTCTGACATAATTTCTGGTTCCTTCGTTGTCAGCCGCGGACGGGCTGGGCGAGATGGCTATTGAGGATGCGGCGGGCTTCTGAAGGGTCGGTGATCATGGCCGAACCGGCGTTGGCGGCCGCTGAGCGCTGGACTGCCTGCTCGCCGCGGATAATGTCGAACGGGTCCTGCCAGTTGTTCCAGTGCCAGCCTTCGTATTCGCTGGAGATTGCGCCGGAGTAGCCGTGCTCAACCAGTTGCCGGACAAGGCTCCGAACCGGCACCGAGGGCTCTTCGCCGGTCTCGTCGATGCCGAAGAACTTGCCGTGCACGTGGCGGACCCAAGGCATGATCTCCAGCCAGGTGTCCAGCGGGGCAGGACCGAAAAGCCCTGTTCCGTTGATGGCGAAGTCAATGCCAAGATCGGGCCGGCCGTTCCGGGCGGCCAGGCCGATGAAGGCACCGAAGCGTTCACCGTGAACCTTTTGCGTGTTTGGCGGTCCGTCGACGTAGAAACCATTCCACAGGTCAACCACCTGTCCGAGAAGTTCCTCCGAAGCACCACGGCGGCGGTAGGCCTCCAGCAGGGACGGCGCAAAACCGGTAACGGTGGCACCCCAGTCGGCGGTGAAGCCGAGCAAGGGGGAATTGAGTTTCTCGTAGCGGTCGCGAAGGGCCAGGACACGCTCGTGGGCGCCGTGCTGGTCCGCGTGGACTTCGAGGGCCAGGGTGACGCCGTACTTCTCGGCCACGGGCAGCAGGCTTTCCATGGCGTCCGGAGTCAGTGAGATCTGCACCCGGGCGATCGGGAAGCCGAGCCTGGCGGCTACTTCGATCTGCTTGCGCATGTATTCGACAAGCTCGTCATGGTTCATCAGCCGGTCGCGGCGGATTCCGGTGTCAACGTTGACTGCGAGCGAGGTGGGGACCAGGTCAACCTCGGCCACAAGATCACGGAACTGGCCCACGAAGTTGTCATCGATCCGGTCCGGGAAGCCGCGCAGGCTGGAGAATCCGATGACTTCGAGCCCTGGGCCGAAGCCTTCGGCCGCCACTTTGCGGATCAGGCCATCGAGGTCGTACTGCCGGGCGTGGAAGGCCCGGGTGAAGCTGTAAAGGGTGACGCCCTGGATCGGCGTGCCGAGGCTGGTCATCGCTGTTCCACCTTCATGGTCTTGGTGTCGTGCTCTTCGATGTGCAGCACGCCGTGGTCGGTGATGATGTAGGGGATGTAGAGCTTCAGGTCCACCCTGACCTCGTGCTCGGTCCGGCTGTCCGGGACGGGAAGGTCACCCGAAAGGACTGCCGAGTCCAGCGGGAACCACCATTCGCCGGTCTCGTCCACGAGTTCCTCGAAGCTGAAAGTGCGGTTGTTCATGGTCCAGCGCAGTGAGCTCTCGGGGGCGGCGACGCCGTCCACTGTCAATGCAGCTCCAGCGATGCAGGAACCCGGCAGGGCCCGGTACCAGGGGATGCGGACTTCGACGGCGGTACGGCCGTCCTGGGTGATCAGTGTTCCCTGCTCGATTATGCGGTCGGCGATCATCGAGACCTCCTTGTCTGCGGCATGCCTTGCCTGTGATTGAACGAAATAGCAGCGGCATCGCACCACTTATTCATTATTTAGTCAGTCTATTGTCTGATTCAGACATAAGTAAAGAGCTGTTGAGTTCTTCTCTGAGTTTCCGGGCGCCGCGGACTGCGAGCGCCACAGCAGTCAGCGTGGGATTGCAGGCCGTGGCGGTGGGAATGACGCCGTTGCCGGCCACGAAGAGGCCGGGGACCTGCCACACTTGGCTGTCGGGCGAACACACGCTCTCGCCGTCGTCCCTTGCACCCATCCTGGTTGTGCCCTGATAGTGAAGCGAAGCGCCGGGCGGCATGACGAACGGACGCTCGTCGAGCGGTTCACCCACCGCCTTGCCCAGGCGGACAATTTCCTGCTTGGCGCGGTCCAGTACCTCGTGATCCCGCTCTGTGAGGCGATAGTGGATGCGCATGGCGGGCATTCCGTACGAGTCGCGGACACCGTCGTCGAACGCCACCCGGTCCTCGCGCTGCAGATCCTTGGCGCAGAACAGGCCAAGCCCCACGATAGAGCCCGGGACAACGGGGTCATCGTCGGCCAAGGGAACCGGTGACGCATCCAGTTGCATGATCTGGCCGTGGAAGGGTGCCCCGTCCGTGTAGGGAACCCAGGCAACTCCGCTCTGCTCACTGAGCGCGCCGTTGGCGGCTGCCCGGCCCTGCGGAGCCGTGACATCACGCAGCCGGCTCGCGAACACCACCTGCGCCTGGTCGTTGAGGTAGCGGCCCAGGGCGTCGGGCCGGATCCCGGAAGCCCACAGCAGCTGCGGCGTGCGCAGGGCATCCGCACCCACCACAACGTAGCGGGCGGTCACCTGATGGGTTTCGCCGCTGCGGCGGTCCTGGACTTCGATGCCGGCAGCAGCTCCGTCCTCCAGGAGCACACGCGCTACCAGCGACTCATCATAGAGTTCAAACTGCGGATTTTCCCGGGTCACATCCCCCATCACGACGTCGGAACCTGACCAGACCAGGCCGCCGTCCTCCCGCCGGTGTACAGCAAGAGGCATGGGCTGGACGCGGTAGGCGGTGTCACGGCCCGCGTCCACGGCGGCGGCGAGTCGTTCCCGGACGAGGTCAGAGAACGGAGCCCCGTCGAAGGCGGAGGTGGTCACCCCCAGCAGTCGGTCGGCGTCGTCAAGAAGCTCTTCAAGGTCCGGCAGGAACGGAATGCGCTCTTTGCCGCCCGGGCGCGGGCAGGCAGCGGTCCAGTGGGCGGCCATGCCGCCCACGTTGCTGGACATGGCGGCAACGGGCATCCCGTCCTCGCCGGGGAAGACGTAGCCGTCCTGGAGCAGGTAGGTGCCGGGCCTGGCCCTTCGCTCCCCGCTTTTGACGGCGCCGGGTGAGTTCACCGTTTCGGCACCTGCACCGGGGCCTTCCGATGCCCGCTGCGCGAGGCTGCGGCGTTCAGGATCCTCAATGTTCTTGACGTGCGCCCCGGGTGGATTGCTGACCGTGGGGCCCACCTCGAACATGGCGATGGTGGCACCAGGGGCTTCCTCGCTGAGGATCCGCGCGTATGCCGATGCCGTGGGGCCGCTGCCGACGATGGCGACGTCGACCGCAGCGGGATACCGGTTACCGCTCACCATCCCGCCACCAGTTCCTGGATGCGCCGGACGGACTTCGCCGAGTCGATCGTCGGATAGTACTCGAGCCCGATGGGGCCGGCATACCCGCTGTTCCCCAGGTCCGTGAGCCGGGCGTGCCAGTCGATGGATCCCGAGCCGGGTTCGCCGCGCCCCGGCGCATCGGCGATCTGAACATACTTGATGAGGTCGCCGGCGTTGGCGAGCTCGGCGGCCACGTCCTCGCCCTCGACCGTGGAGTGGTAGAGGTCGTAGAGAACGCCGAAGTTGGGCGAGTTGACGCCCTTGGCGACATAGACGGCTTCCGAGGTCCGGTCCAGGAGGGCTCCCGGGTGGTCAACCCTGACGTTGACCGGTTCGAGGACCAGGGTGATGCCGGAACCCTCGATGTGCGCGACGCCTCGGGTGAAGATCTCGATCAGTTCGTCCAGCTGGTCCTGCCGCTTGCGCCCGCCGAATCCGGTACCGCTGCCCACTACCATCCGGGGGCAGCCGAGCTGCTGTGCCACTTCGACGCCGGCGTCCAGCCCGGTGTAGAAAGCATCGTGGTTGCGGGGCGGGATCATGAACTGCATACGCGGTTCCGCCAGTTGGGAGGTGAGCTGGACTCCGGTTTCCTCGAGTGCGTGCTTCAGGGCCGGGATGTCTTTGCCCGTTGGGCCCCACATTTCGACGGCGTCGAAGCCGGCTGCTGCCGCCGCGCGAACCCGATCGGCAGCACTTTCGCCTGCTTCGGCGAACAAAAGGTCGATATTGGGCGAAAGTTGAAACATGGATGTCTCCTAGGGAATTGAGATGGTGGTCTAAAACATGGGGTGGTCGTGGACCGGGTGCTCGGGAACCGGCTGAAGCACGTCCCAGTGCTCAACAATCCGCCCGTTTTCGAAGCGGTAAATGTCTGCGACGGCGGCGTCGGGACGCCCGGGACCTGAAGCGCGCACATGCACCAACGCCAGGTCACCGTCCACCAGGATGCGCTGAACCTCGAACCGGGAGTCTGGCGATCCGTCGAACTTCGGCGTCAGCATTCTTACTGCCGCCTCAGGCCCGTCAGGAATGGTCGGGTTGTGCTGCCGGTAGTCGTCGGCCACAAGGAAGTCGAAGGCTTCACGCACCCGTTTTTGGGTGTAAAAGATCTCCACGAAGCGCTCGAACGCTGCGCGGTTGTCAACCATCGCGGGTCAGCCCTTCAGGCCGCCGGAGAAGCCTTGGATGAACCGTTTCTGCGCGAACAGGAACAGCGCCAAGATGGGAATCATGGAGACGATCACTATCGCGAAGATCGAGTTCCACTGGGAGACCAGGGAGCCGATGTAGTAGTACATGGCCACCGGCAGCGTCTGGTTGGCGGAGCCGCCCAGGAAGATCAGCGACGTGAAGAAGTCGTTCCACACGATGAGCCCGGCGAAGATGGTGACCGTTCCCGTGGCTGGGGCCATCATGGGGAACACCACCTTGGAGAAAATCTGGGATTTGCTGGCGCCGTCGATGGTGGCCGCTTCTTCGTAGTCCGTGCCGAGGCCGCGGAAGAAGTTTGCGTAGAGGAAGATCGACAACGGCAGGAGCATGCCCGTGTAGAGGATGATCAGGCCCCAAGCGGATCCGGTGAGCCCAAGGGCCCGTGCACCCATGTAGAGCGGGACGGCGCCGAGCTGGCCGGGGAGGATGATGGCGATCAGGAAGAGGTAATACGCGCCCTTGCTCCAGCGTCGGGTGCTGCGGGAGATGACATATCCGGTGATGGAACCGAGTGCGATCAGCCCCACGATGCTGCCTGCGGTGATGATGGCGCTGTTGACCAGGCCCATCACCACGTTGGAGTTGCCGGTGGCGGTGAGGACGTCGATGAAGTTGCTGAAGTCGGGGCTTGTTGGCGGAGCCAGGGCCGAGGTGGTGAACAACTCGTTGTCCGGCTTCAGGGCAGTTGTCACCAGGAAGTAGAACGGTGCGAGGAACACCAGGGCGAGCGCCCATAGGCCGACTTCGCGAAGCAGGGTGAGTTTGGTGTAGCGGAACATGGCTTAGTCCTCAGGGTTCGAACGCGTCAGCCGCTGCTGGAGAACGGCGAAGATCAGGATGATGGCGGCGAGCACCAGGGCCAGGGCGGCACCGCCCCCGAAGTTCCCGAGCGCAAAGGCCTGCTTGTAAACCAGCGTGGCCAGCGTTTCCGTCGCTCCGGCCGGTCCGCCGCCGGTGAGCGCCATGATGGGATCGAAGACGCGCAGCCCCTGGACGATTCCCAGCGTGGTGGCGATGGCGACGGCGGGGCGGATGGCGGGCAGGGTAACGTTGCGGAACCGCTGCCACAGATTGGCGCCGTCAATGGCCGCCGCCTCCTCCACTTCCACGGGGACACCGGCCAGGCCGGCCATGAAAATCACCATGGCAAAGCCGGTGGAAGACCAGACCAGCACCACCAGGACGGTCCAGATGGCCCACTGCGGGTCGGCCAGCCACGGCTTGATCTGGTCGCCGGCGCCTATTGCCGTGAGGAAGGCATTGAGCGGACCGTCGAAGTCGAAGATGTATTTCCAGATGTAGGCCGTGGCTAGCGGGCTGAGCACCACCGGCATGAAGAAGAGGGTCCGGAGGATGTAGCGCGTCTTGACGACGCGGTTCAGGCCCAGCGCAATGACCAACCCGGCGATGTTGCCCAGGAGAACCGAGCCAAAGGCCAGAAAGAGGGTGTTGGAGAGGGCTCCGAGTTTCGTGGGGTCCTTGAAGATGGCCTCAAAGTTTGTCCAGCCAGTGATTTTGAACGAGCCGATGCCCGTCCAGTTGGTAAAGGCGAAGAATCCGCCGATTCCGGTTGCCACGTAGTGGATGGCAAACACCAGGGCGATCCCGGGCAGCGCCCACCACCAGTGTCCGAACTCCATGGGCCCCCGCCGGGGACGGGTGTTCTCACCCGTCCCCGGCGTCCGCTTGCCTCGCCGGGGTGCTTCAGCTGCTTCGCTTTTCGGTTGCATCGTCGCAGTCATTGGTATTCCTTGCTTGTCCCTTTGAGTCGTCGGAACGTTGATGGTGAAGAACTCTACTGTTCCCAGGCCGCGTCCATGGCCTGCAGGACCTGGTCAGGGCTCTTCTGGCCGGTGATGATGCCCTGGACCCCCGTGGCCAGTGCGTCGTAGACGGCGGAATTCGGCCACTGGATGTTGGGCAGGGGGCCGTACTTGCCGTCCTTGATCAGGCCTCCGACGTTCTTGTAGGCGCCGGCGTCGAAATCGTACTTGTCGAGTCCGCTGACCGGCAGGGCACCGTCGATTTCTGCGAAGGCCTTGGTCTGCTCAGGCTGGGCGGCCCAGTCGAGGAAGGCCTTGGCAGCGTCCTTGTTCTTGGAGGCCGCGTTGATGGAGAAGGCGTAGTTTGCGCTGGCAAATACGTAGCTATTACCTGAGCCCTGTTCCGCCGGGAACGGCCGTACGGCGAACTGGGAGCCCCCAGCGGCGGACTGCAGCTGCTTCCAGCTTGGAGCCGGGATGAAGCCGCTCACGGACGTTCCGCTGGCAAGCCCCTTGGTGATGGCATCGAAGCCGCCGCCGGCAGCACCCTTCTGGAAGCAGCCCGCGTCCTTCAAGGTATTAACTGCTTCGAGGGCTGCCTTCCAACCGTCCGATCCGGCGAAGGTGGCTTCCTTGGCAGCGCGCTTATCGTTCCATTTCGGGTCTTCCGCGTAGACGCGCGAGGCTGCCAGGGACATCGCCATCAGCCCTGTGTTGGGAGGGGCTGATCCGGCAAGGGCAAAGAGGGATTTACCGGAGGACTCCAGAGCCTTGCACTGCTGCTGGAGGGAGGAATAGTCGGCAGGGAAGCCGCCGGCTGCAGCTGCAGCCGTCTCATTACTCACCAAGGCAGAGATCGTAATTTCCGTGGCCTGGCCGTACACCTTGCCGTCGGTTCCAAAGGTGCTGGCGCTTCCCTCGGGGAGCAGTTGCTTCGCGGCATCGTCAAGCGGCTCAAGGAAACCTGCCTGGACGAGCGGCAGGATGCTGCGGCCGGTGCCGGAGCCGGGTGAGGTCACTACGACGTCTGAGGCGTTTCCGGCCTGGAGCTGTGTGCGCAGGGTCTGGTCGTAGGAGTCGTTCGGCTGAGGATTGAAGGTGATTTTCACGTTCGGGTGTGACTTCATGTAATTTTCTGCCAACACCTGGAAGGGGCTCTCGATGGTGTTGGATGTCGCGAAGGACAGTGAAAATTCCTGGGAACCACCCGAAGAGGAGCTGCTGCCGGTGGAGGCCGAGCAACCGGTAAGAATGAGTGCTGCGACGGTGGGGACGGCGAGGGCGCCGACCTTCAGGCCTGAATAGCGACGGTGCTGTGTCATGTCCAGCCTTTCTGACTTCATTGTCCAAAATCCGGGTGTCGTGACCCCGGTCACTCACAAGTATGCAGGAGATGTGCCTAAAAGACACATAAGTCTTCGCTATGACGGACATAAGTTTAACGGGGGTCCGCGGAAGGTCCATCCAGATCCCTGATGGCTTCGCCTACGTTATAGATCCCGCTGATACACTCCCTTGAAACGGTTCCACTCCCAAAGGATCGCTGCGCCGTGACGAAACATGTCCTGCTTTCCCGTCTCGACCTCAACCTGCTGATCTCGCTGGATGCCCTCATTACCGAGCGAAGCGTTACCAGGGCGGCCGAGCGGCTCCACCTCAGCCAGCCGGCGCTCAGCGCCTCACTCGCCCGGCTCCGATCCCACTTTGGGGACCCGATCCTGGCCCGCCGCGGCAATGCTTACGAGCTCACCCCCTTCGCCCTCCGGCTCGCCGAGCACACCACCACCGCGCTGGAGGCCGCACGCCGCGTCTTCGAAAGCCAGGCCACCTGGGAGCCCACAGAATCCGAGCGCGAGTTCTCCATCTACGGCTCGGATTACGGCTTCACCACCATTGGCCGGGTTGTTTCCGAGCTTGCAGCCGAGCGCGCCCCAGGTGTCCGGTTCCGGTTCATGCTCCACAATCCGATGGTGGTGGAGGATGCAGCCAACCGCCTTCGATCGGTGGACGGCATGGTGATTCCTCATGGATTCCTCACCGGGCTGCCCTACCTGGACCTGTGGAGGGACGGGTGGGTGGCCGTGGTCTCCACGTCAAATGAAGCCGTCGGCGAGCAAATCACCATGGAAAACATCGCTGAACTTCCCTGGGTGATGACCTATCAGACGCGCTCAGCCTCAACGTCGGCGGAACGGCAGATCCAGCAGCTGGGCGTTGAGCCCCGCGTGGACGTGGTTGTTGAAAGTTTCCAGTCCTTGCCGCATTTTGTGGTTGGGACCAACCGGATCGCGCTCATCCAGGCGGCCCTGGTGCCGTTCGCCCTGCGCGTGGGCGGGATTCGGATCCTGCCGCTGCCCTTCGATGCCACGCCGCTGGTTAATGCCTTGTGGTGGCACCCCGTGCACAACCGCGACTCCGAACATGAGTGGATGCGGGGCCTCTTCAAAGAGGCTGCCGACATCGTGGCAGCCGCCGCAACCAAGGAAACCCCTTAAATGCCTCGATGCCCGGCCGGCTAAACGGACGGGCATCGAGGCTATGGGACGTCGGCCTTTCAGGTCAGGCTGATGCCAGCGCCGTACGCATGCTCTTGCGGATGAGGTCATGCTGCTTCCGCACCAGCAGCAGCGGATCCACCTCACCGAGCTCAGCGAAGGCATGGCCTTCCCATTCGCTGGACCAGTAACCGCGGTAGCCGCCTTCGACGAATACGCGGACCAGTTCCGGATAGTCGATGGCCGGCTCGTTGCCCTGCTCATCAATGTCGTAGAACTTCGCGTGGACGTGCATGATTTGCGGCATGATGTCAGCCCACTCCTTCGGGCTGACGTGGCCGTGCATGTTGAACGCCAGGTGGGCGAAGGACCCAAGCCGGGCAGGATCGAAGTCACGTCCCCGCAGGTACGCAATGAACTCCTCCTGCCGCACCCGCATCGGTGCCTCAGTGCCCCAGATACCCTGCAGCCTTTCGACAGCTTCATCGTCCAGCCCGGCACGGCGAACCGCGCGCAGGAGCGTGGGAGACATGCTGTGCATGGTTGAGGAGAAGTCAGCCACGAAGCCCAACAGCGGTGAATCCAGCTCGGCGTAGACGTCGCGGACCTTCATGATCTCGGGCGAGTTGGGTCCCAGCGGTGCATGGATCTCGTAGGCAAGTTTGAGTTCGAGGTCCTCGGCGAGCGGCAGCAGCCGGCGAAGCAGGTCCGGCTTCGCGCTCTGGATGCGGACGAGCGGAAAACCGAGCTTCTTGGCGCCGTGGAAGAGTGTCTGCGTGAACTCGTACTCCTCGTCCGGGGTCATGTCGCGGTCACGGCGGCGTCCCATGTCCAAATTGGCGCCGAAGGAGCTGGCGGTGAAGCCGTGTTTGTCGAAGGCGCGCTGCCACGAGCGCACGAAGTCGTCAGTCACGTTGGGATAGGCAGGCAGGACCTGCGATGCCACAATTTCGATCCCGGGGCCGATGCCGAGCTCGGCCACGCGGTTCAGCAGACCGTCGAAGTCGTACCAGCCGGCCCGGAATTCGGCGCTTGCCGAGTACAGGGTGAGCCCCAGCGAGAACGGATCTTCCTCCGCTTTCGGTGGGGGCGGCGTGACCGCCGTCGTCAGTTCCGGTGCCGCCGCAGCCCTGTCCGTGACGGTCAGCTCCAACGTCTGGTTCACGAAGTTGGGAACGTACATGCCGGGACCGCCGTCCTTGCCGGGCGCAATCTGCATGTAGGGCAGGCGCAGCTCACCGATGAGCCGGACGGTGTGCTGCTCGCCCAAGGCAACAGGGCTCTCCGTTGTGGCGATGAGCAAGGGATGTTCCTGGAGGTACCAGAGAGTTTCGCTTTGAGCGGGCAGGTCCGGGAGCGCATAGCGGACACCGCCCAGTTCCAGGGACAAGTTCCCGGCGGGGATATCCTGGCCGTCGACGGTGAGCCGCAGGCTGGAGACCGAGGAGAGCCACAGACTTCGGTACCACGGCAGGGTCAGGGCAAGCGCGAGACCGTCGGGATGGGTGCGGAGGCTTGCATCGTCAAGAAGTCCGTTTGGCATTGTTGCTCTCTTTACTGGGAAAAGGGGATGGGTCAGGTAAGTTCGCCGGTGATGCGGCGGATCAGGGCGTGTTGGCGCCGCACTTGCTCAATGGCGTGCCATGGCGTGCGTTCGCCTTCATATTCACTGGAGAGATAACCGGTGTAGCCGGAGTCCTTGAGGGCCTTGAGCACGGGCAGCCAGGGAATCTGCTGGTCTTCCAGCTGCTCGTTGATGTCGTGGAACTTCGCCTGGACGAACACCACATACTGGGCGATATCGGCGAAGTCGGCGGGGTCGACGCCGATGCCGTCGAGGAAGGCCGGCCGGGTCTCGCGGGTCTCACCTGCGCGCAGCGGAATGGGCCGGTCCTGGAAGATTCCGGTGTCGATGAGCAGGCCGAAGTTCTTGGTTCCTGTTCGTTCGATGAGGGCGATGTAGTCCTCGACGACGGGGTGCCTGATGGGCGTCGGCGAATGAATCTCCGGGCAGATGATGATCCCCAGCTCGTGGGCCAGATCAAGGGAGCGTTCCACGGACTCGGTCCAGATGGGGTCTGGGACCAGATCGCTGGACACCACGCCGATCTTGGGGCGCACGAAGCCGAAACCCAATTGGTTGGCAAGCCGCAGGTCCCGCTGCAGGGCCTCCGCACCCTCGGCGACCGTCATGGTGCGGCCCGGGTGAAGACGGGTGTCAATCCAGGAACCGTAGTTCGTCGGCTCCAGCGAATACTTCTCCAGCAGGCCGAACCAGTTATCGATCCAGGCCGGGGACGGTTCCGGATAGTTGGGAACGTGGCCCTCGCCGAGGATCTCGACGCCGGTGGCGCCCACGTCGGCGACGGCGGCCAGCGCCGTCTCAAGGTCCATCACCGTGCCGTAATCGCCCATAAAGCTGTAGAGGGAAACGCCGTAGCGGAAGGTACCTTCGCCGCCTTCCGGTGCGAGCGTCACCTTGCGGCTGGTCCGGTGAGTGGTGGGCTGGTGCTCGACTGGTATGTAGGACATCCGCAGCCGCAGCTCGATGGAGAGCTCGTGGACGCCCTGCGGCAGGCCGCCATCGAGGGGAACGGTGACCACTGCCGCTTCCTCAAGGGGCCAGCGCACGCCATCACTTTCCCAGAGCTGCTGCAGGGTGTAGGTCCGCCCGCCGAAGGTCCACAGCGGAACGTCAGGTCCGACGTCGACGATGCCGCCCACGCGAACGGCGATGCCATCGATGAGGGACGCGGCCATGCCCCGGTAGGAAGGCATCCGGACCCGGAACTGAAAGCCGGTTACACGTCCGCCGTCCATTACGTTGCGGAAGCCGACGGACTGGATGAGGTCTCTTTCGAGAAGCATCATTGCTCACTCTCTCTAGGTGCAGAATCCAGAGTAGCAATCATTCTGTCGCTTTTACACCTAAGTGAGCGGCTAACCGGCAAAACATGCCAAGGGCTCGCCGGCCTGGCCGCTTCGAGGGCCTCAGCTCCTTTCGGCCCGTTCCGCGAGGACGCCGATGGCCAGAGAGAAGCGGCCAGGTAACGGAGAAAGTGCCAGACGGAGCCAGATGGCGTCCGAGTACGCATCGAACCGGGCTGGACTGACGCGCAGTTCCTCGGCCACGGCCAGCACCTGCGTGTGAGCGGTCAGATATCGTGCAGGCGTCATGCGGTTGTTTCGTAGATGCAGCTCCAGATGGACGTCCAGGCCGGCCAGATCCCGGGCGGCCTCGTGTCGGGCCGTACTGTCGAAGTCCAGCAGTCCGGGCGGGATGTCGCCGTCGGGAACGATGATTTGCTTGTCGTACAGGTCTCCGTGCGCCCATACCACCGGATCCGGTGCCGTCCGTGCGAAGTTCATGGCCACGTGCTCTGCCGCGGCGCGCAGGACAGCGCGCTGAGACGACAGCTCGGGGACGTTTTCATTGTGCCGCAACCAGTCGTCCACCCGTCGGCACACCTTCGTGGCTTCCCACTCTGCTGAACGGAGCGGAAGGCTGTCGAGAACGCCTCGTGCTGCTGGGCCATGGGAGCCGTTCAGTTCCGCGACCCAGGCGCGCGACCATTTCTCCCATGCCCTGGCGAACGCTTCATCGCAGACGGCCGCTTCCACCCGGCCCAGCTCGTTCAGAGTCGGTCCCGGTATGGCGCTGAAAGCGATGACGTCCGCCTGGGAACTCTGACGAAGGATTCTGGGCGTTGTGAAGTTGCCGGCGTCCAGCAGGACCTCCATTTGCGCGCAGCGCTCGGCCGGTACGACGGCTCCCCCGGGCCCGAAGATCTTGATATAGCGGCCCTCCGCCCGGACGACAGCCTGATGGTATGGCCAATACGAAATCAATTCCCCCTGCTGCGCTTCCCCCCGCAAGGCGGGAAGCCCCGGATCGTCCAACGGGATTAGTTCGAACTGCCCGTGACGCAAGTAAGCTCCCCGGACGCCTGGCACTCCCGGCGTCCGGACCTCCAGTACAAATTCTCCTGGTGTCTTCTCTGGCCAAGCCCGCTGAACCAGCCAGGACGTGCCGGTATCGTCGTCGGCAGACGCCGGAACGGCGGAGGGCCAATCCATGGAATCAATTCCATGGACTGGCGGAGACACCAGCGAGTGGTGCGACGCAGCAGATTGACGCGTTCCAGGCGTGCCGTGCCCCCGAACAGTAGACAGCCATGCTCCGTCCACCATGCCCCCGCTTCCCCATACCCAGGCTCTTCCGGCGCAAGCCATTCGTGTGTCCAGCGTGAACGACAACAATGAGGCAGGGATGAAACGGTCATGAAGAAACTTTCATCAAGGCCTTCTTCCCCGTCCACTCGGCGTCATGCGTCGCAGGATCGCCGCAGCAGGCAGACCCGACGAACCCGTCCGGTGAGTCGAGATTGACCCGGACCGTGATGGGCGGGGGGACGGTGGCCTGAGTCGCGTTCGTCCTGGCCGATCCGGCCTTTCAGGGTCACGGCTCAGGGTCACGGCGGAGGCAGGGGTGCAGGCCAATGGCCGGCACATCCTTTCGAGCCTCTCATTGGACGGGGAGGGAAACATGGAGCCCCGCTCCTACGCCGCGATGAACAGTGCCCAGTCAGGAAAGGGATCCACCGGCAGTGGCGGCCCGGTCTCTCCGGGTCCAACAGCGCCGACAAGTACGTCCGGCCAGTCGGGCGGTTCCAACTCCCGGCCTTCACCCGCGTGGCCGAGGTGCTGCGGCCAGCGTGGTGGTTCCCAGTCTTGTTGTTCGCTGGGATAGGAGCGTCCCGCAGGTGAGATCCAGCCGGGTGGCTTGTCCCGGGTCGCGTCAACCGGCCTCCATGCTGTGGTGTGTCTGAGCCGGTGGTGCCGCCGGCATGGCTGGCCCAGATTGGTGACCCCGGTGCCGCCTCCCTCGGACCAAGCCAACAGATGATCCGCTTCGTTATCCAGGGAATGGTTGTTGCAGCCCGGAAAAGGGCACCGGCCATCCCGAAGCCGCAACCATTGGCGCATCGCCTTCGGAACCCGGTAGCTGGTCCGTCCGATCTCCAGCGGCGCTCCGCTGCGCGGATCGGTCAGCACACGCAGGAACGATCCGGCGCCATCCCCCACAAGCCGGCGGGCCATGCTCGGCGGAACGGGACCATACCCGTCCAGCGTGGCCGGTTCCGACTCGGCGCCCAAAAGAGACAGCACCGGCACGGTCACCAGGACCTGCGCCTTGGGTGACGGAGTTCCTTCCGCCACCCCCGCCAGCAGCCAGTCGGCGGCGACGTCCGCACGGAGCTGGGTCAGGGTCCGGGATTCATTCGGCTCCTGCAGGGCACGGGCCGCTTCCGTGGCACGGGACCATGCAGCCACCGCCACATCCGCAGTCAGATAGGCCGAGAGCCAGGCCATGCCGTCCCGGTCCGGCACATATTCCAGCCGACGGTCCTCCACACCCTTGCGGTGGCGGGCTTCGATGCTTACGGGATGGTGCAGCTCACGCCATCTGCGCGCCTTGGCCCGGAACCTGCCCGGCACCAGCTCCCCCGCCGGGCAGCCACGCGCGGCAAAGGGAGCTTCGGGGTCCAGGAAATGAGCCTCCAAAGCAGCCGCCGCGGCGAGGTCCAGACCGGACGTTTCATCACACATCACCCGCGCATGTTGCCATGAAATGCTGCCTACTTGCAGCGCAGCCAGCGTCAGGGGCAACTTAGTGGTCAGGGTGGCCGACTCTGCCAGGAGCGCCGCCGCCGATCTTTCACTCACGGTCAGGACACAGGCCACCTCTGCTGTCACGGCCATTTCCTGGGCGGTGCGCTCCTGCGGGGAATCGGCTGGGCCCGCCATGGCGACGGCAGCGCGGGCATATCCGGCGGCGAAGTGCACTTTCAGGGCGGCCAGCCTGGCTTCCATGCTGGCGACCTCAGCCATACCGTCCAGGCACGCGTCCGCTTCGTCCCGAAGAGGGTCAGCGCCAGTCGAGGCCGCGTTCCCGGCTCCGCGACCGGCAAATGCAGACAACCTGGCAAGGGAGGCCTCCATGGCCTCCAACGTCTCCGCAACTGCTTTGCCTTCCACACCCTCAGCATGGCAGGCGCCACTGACATTTAACTCTGGCGTCAGAGTTGCAGGCGAAGTCCGTCATCCACGATCTGCCTGATCCCGAACTTTCCTACGCTGAACATCCGAGGATTATCGTCGGAGTTGCTCAGCATGGCGGTGGACAGGATGAGGGCCCAACCGCGGGCCCTCACCCAGGTGTCTCCATCTACTGCGGAGCCAAAGGCGCCCATGAAGCGGTGGCGGGTGCCGGCGTCGAACATCAGCCACCCCACCGCAAGATCGACAGCCGGGTCCCCTGCCCCGACGTCGCCGAAATCGATGACGCCGGCCAGGGAGCCGTCGTCCGCCAGCAGGATGTTGCCAGGGTGGAGGTCTCCGTGGAGCATCATCGCCGGACCATCCCAGGCTTTGGCGGCGCAGGCCTGCGCCCACACTGCTCTCAGCGCTGCCGCCTGCGGGTAGCGTTCGCGGTCCCCGAGCCGTTCTATCAGCACAGCGTCACGGTCCGCCAGCGGCACGCCTCGGAAAGGGTTGACCGGGACGCCGGTTTCGGCGGGCACGTGAAGGGACAGCAGGAAATCGGCGAGGCCCTTAGCCGCCGGCCCGCGGCCTGCCGGCACGACGTCGGCCGCAGCGGCTCCGGGGACCCACCGCACGATGCTCCACGGCCATGGAAAGTCCGACGTCGGCCTGCCGGCATGGACGGGGACAGGAACCGCGACCGGGGAGCGGCGGGCTATGTCGGGAAGGTAGCGCTGCTCATGCAGTATCAGCGGAACGGCCTCCGCCCTGCGCGGAAGCCGGACGGCCAGGCCGTCACCGAGCCGGAAGGTCGCGTTGTCCCAGCCGTTCGCAACCCGCACTAAGGGACAATCGCCGAGGTCGGGCCGCTGGTCCCGGACAAGGCGCTGGATCACTGCGTCACTCACTTCCACCGTGGCTGGCGGCATTTCCGCCATTCAGAACCCGCCTTCCTTTGTGCCGGCAATGCAGTCCGATCCTTTCCCCTCGTCCGAATATCGGTCAAGAGCCCAAGAGCCGACGGGGCGCGGGAGGACATGGAATCGGACGACGGCGGGATGTCCCGCCGTCGTCCTGGGACAGCATGAAGTTGCGGCTAGCTCATCCGGCGTGGACCACCGGATTCTCAGCGGTCAGCCCGCGCCCTGGCCCTGACGGGCCACCTCTTCCAGAACCCTGGCTGTCGGCGCTGCCGTCATCAGCTGCCCTATCACCTCGGGCTTCCCACACCTGGCTGCGCAACTTTTCCAGAAAGCCGGTCGCGGCGTCCGGAGGGTGGACTTGAACCGTCGCTGCGCCGCCCTCCTGACGCAGGTAAACGAGCGACGGCGGCGCCGTTGACGTTGGTGCCGTCGTCGCTGAGCAGGAAGGTGATGGAGGCGGCGAGCTGCGCGGCGGTGGCGGCCCAGCCGAACTTCACTACCTCGGAGCGAGACTGTTGCGCAACGCAATCACCAAGGTAGCCGGCGGATGGATCGACGACGACGACTGTTCCGAGGCGGACGCCCGCAGGATCGTGCAACTCGTCGGACGCGACAACGCCCGACGCGTGTACGCGCTCCCCGGAGCGCCGACCGAGATCCCGAGCAAGCAGAACGGACATCATGCTGAACCCCGGCCCAGCAAAATCGAACCAGTCTGAATTCGACGGACTCTGATGCCGTCGTCTTGACCTTCTATGGAGCCCAGTCGGCGTCGTCCGCTGGCGTTTTGTCAGTTTCCATAGGACAGTGCCTGCCACAGGATCACTGCCAACAGGGCACCGGCCGCGAGAATGACAGCCCAGGTTTCCCTGCGCAACCGCCGATCAGCGCGCTTACGGTGCGATGACTCGCGCGCTGGCCGCGGCCGGCTACGCGCTAATTTCGACCCGAACATAATCCTCCCGGTGGAACATTCGCCGTTCGGACCAGCCGTCAAGGACAACCCAGATGATGGATCCGTCTGGCGTGGTTCCGTCCACGGTGCCGGAGCCGATAGGGCGGCCGTCCTGCGAGAGCCTCACCGGCTGCCCGACGGGCAAGGCGTTCCACGACACTGGGCGCCAGCGCGGCACATTTGTCGGTTTCATGGCCTACCGCAAGATGACGGTGCGGTTGCCGAGCAGCAGGATCCTGCCTTCACAATGCCAGCGGACGGCGTTGCGGAGGGCCGCGCATTCGGCGTCCCGGCCCACCGCCACCAGGTCATCAGCGGTGTACGTGTGGTCCACCTCGATGACCTGCTGGGAAATGATCGGGCCCTCGTCGAGTTCGGCGTTGACGTAGTGAGCCGTGGCGCCCACGGTCTTGACGCCGCGGTCGTAGGCCTGGTGGTACGGCTTTGCGCCTTTAAAGCTGGGCAGGAACGAGTGGTGGATGTTGATGGTCCGTCCCGCCAGCTGAGCCGAGAGCTCATCGCTCAGGACCTGCATGTAACGGGCCAGGACCACGAGTTCCACGTCGAAGGCGTCCACCAGCTCCATTAGCCGGGCCTCCGCCTCGGGCTTGGTGTCCTTGGTGACTGGCAGGTGGAAGAACGGGATGCCGTGCCACTGGACCAGGCCCTCCTGGTCGCGGTGGTTGGATACCACCGCGACGATTTCCACCGGGATGTCGCCGGTGCGTGCCCGGAAGAGTAGATCGTTGAGGCAGTGGCCCATTTTGGACACCATCACCAGGACACGGCGTTTGCGGCCGTGCGGTTCCAGCTGCCAATTCATCTCCCACTTTTCGGCCACAGGCGTGAAGTCGCGGCGCAGGTCCTCGGTGCTGAAGGAATCCTGCCCTAAGGAGGCGTCGGAGGAGGAACCCGAGGAAAAGTGGACGCGCATAAAGAAGTGCCGTTGCCCCTTGTCCCCGTACTGCTTGATGTCCAGGATGTCGCAGCCGTGGTTGAGCAGGAATCCCGAGACCGAATTGACGATGCCCGGCGACTCAACACAGTCGACGGTCAGGATGTGCTCTGCCGTGGCACCGGGTTCCGCAGCTGCAGGCTCGGGGCTGTTTGGGGTCTGTGCGGTCATTTCTGAACCTTCTCAAACTTTCGCGCAACAGCTGATTCCTCGTCCTGCGCGAGCTCAGCCTGGAAGCTTTCATAGCGGGCCAAGTGCGCGGGGCGCCGGCGCAGCACGAACCACGCGGCGCCGAGCAGAATGAACCAGACCGGCGTTACCAGGAGTGCCAGAAGTGTGTCCGGCTGCGTGGTCAACGCCCAGAGGACGAAGGCGAAGAACGCGAAGACCACGCAGACCATGGGGATTCCGCCGGGCATCTGGAACTTGGACGCGTCATGCAGGTGCGGGCGGCGACGGCGGAAGGCCAGGTAACTGGCCAGGATGATGGACCATACGAACACGAAGCAGACGGCCGACACGGTGGTCACCATGTCGAAGGCCTTGCCGATGTCCTGTCCGGCGTACATCAGCACCACGCCGGAGAGCAGGAGGACGCAGGACAGGAACAGGGCGTTCTGCGGGACCTTACGCCGGGACAGGCTGCTGAAGACTGACGGCGCGTCGCCCTCCTGGGCCAGCCCGTAGACCATGCGCGACGTGGAGTAGATGCCGGAGTTGGCCGAGGACATGGCCGAGCTGAGCACCACCAGGTTCACGATCGTTGCCGCGGCTCCGAGCCCTGCCAGGGAGAACATGGCGATGAACGGGCTGTGGCCAGCCTGGAACTGGGTCCAGGGAGTGACAGACATCAGGATGATCAGGGCGCCCACGTAGAAGAGCAGCACTCGGATCGGGATGGAGTTGATGGCCTTCGGCAGGCTCTTCTCCGGGTCTTTGGCCTCCGCGGCGGTGGTGCCCACCAGCTCAATGCCCACAAAAGCGAACACGGCGATCTGGAAGCCGGCCACAAAACCCATGAACTCGTTCGGGAAGAATCCACCGTGGCTCCACAGATTTGTGAAGCTGGCAGGGCCGGCATCGGACTGGAACCCGCTGAAGATCATAAACAGGCCCACCACGATCAGCGCCACGATAGCGACGATCTTGATCAGCGCGAACCAGAACTCCGTCTCGCCGAACGCCTTCACCGTGGTGAGGTTCAGGAGCAGGAGGATGGCCACGGTGGCCAGGCCCGGGATCCACAGCGGCAGCCCCGGCCAGAGTTCCTTGGAGTATCCGGCAATGGCGATGACGTCCGCGATTCCCGTGATCACCCAGCAGAACCAGTACGTCCATCCGGTGAAGAAGCCGGCCCAGGGCCCAAGGAGGTCCGCTGCGAAGTCGCTGAAGGATTTGTAGTTCAGGTTGCTGAGCAGGAGCTCGCCCATGGCCCGCATCACGAAGAACAGCATGAAGCCGATGATCATGTAGACGAAGATGACGGACGGCCCGGCCGCGGAGATGGTTTTGCCCGAGCCCATGAACAGGCCGGTGCCGATGGCGCCGCCAATGGCGATCAGCTGGATGTGCCGGTTGCTGAGCTGCCGCTCAAGATGCGGTTCCTGGTGGGAAGTTACGGTTTCAGTTGTCACGTGCTGCTCCTCGAATCAATGCTGTCTGGAGTGCTGCTGAGATGGGCGCCTGACCCGGTCCGCAGGGAACCGAGTCAAGGCTGTTGAAGCTGTAGAGATGGATGCCCGCGAGGTTGCCAGGCTGGTTTTCCAGCCCGGACACCAGGCTTTGCGGCGAGTAGTGGTCGCCGCTCAGGAGTTTGCGGGCCAGCGGGCCCTTCCGGCTCAGGAACTTCAGGGAACTTCCGACGCCGATCTGCGTAGCCAGCGAGACCAGTTTGGTCCGGGGCACGGACCCCGCCACCCCTGCCCAGATGGGCAGCTCAACGCCTTCGCGGCGCAGGAGCGCAGCGTAATCAAGGATTTTCTCCGGGGCGAAGCACATCTGGGTCACAACGTGCGAGGCCAGGTGCTGTTTTGCCAGGAGGGCGTCCAGCACCTCCACGGGGCCGGCGGAGGGGTGGCCCTCCGGGTAGCCCGCAATGCCTGCCCGCATCAACCCGCCTGTGTACTGCGCGATGTCCTCCAGCAGAGGAAGGGCGGACTCATACGGGCCGGCCGGCTGCTTCCGGTCCCCGCCGATGACAAAGACCTCGCGGATGCCGGCGGCATCGCAGTCGCGGAGGATTCCGGTCAGCTCGGCCCGGTCATGCAGGGTCCGCGCGGCGAGGTGCGGGATGACGGTGTAGCCCAGCACACCAAGCTGCACGGCAGTGCGCATGGTCCGCTCGATGCCGTGATGGGGCAGGCACGTCACCGTGAGCGTCGTGGTCAACGGCACCAGGTCCGTGACGCGCTCAACGATTCCCCCGGAAGGGATGATTTCTATTCTGATGGGGAACATCATTGGTCCTCTCTGAACATCAGATTTTGGGCATCAGGTTTTTGGGTATCAGGTTTTGGGCATCAAGGTTGGGTTGTTCAGGCCGTAGCTGCCAGCAGCGAGCTGGCTTCCTGGCGGGTGCTGCCGGAGCTTTCGATGTGTGCGAGTTTGGCCGGGATTTCCCAGCCCTTCTTGCGCATCGCGGTGGCCCAGAGCCGGCCGGCGCGGTAGGAGGAACGCACCAGGGGCCCGGACATGACGCCCAGGAAGCCGATCTCGTCGGCTTCGTGCTGCAGGTCCACGAATTCCTGCGGCTTGACCCAGCGGTCCACCGGCAGGTGCCGCTCGGACGGGCGCAGGTACTGGGTGATGGTGATCAGCTCGCAGCCGGCCTCGTGCAGGTCCCGCAGCGCCTCGGAGATTTCCTCGCGGGTCTCGCCCATGCCGAGGATCAGGTTGGACTTGGTGACCATGCCGAGCTTGCGGCCCTGGGTGATGACGTCCAGGGAACGGTCGTAGCGGAACGCCGGGCGGATCCGCTTGAAGATCCGGGGCACGGTTTCGACGTTGTGGGCGAAGACCTCGGGCTTGGAGTCGCAGATCGCCGCGATGTGCTCGGGCCTGCCGGAGAAATCGGGGATCAGCAGTTCGACGCCGGTGCCCGGGTTCAGTTCGTGGATCTTGCGGACCGTCTCGGCGTAGAGCCAGACGCCCTCGTCGGCGAGGTCGTCGCGGGCCACGCCGGTGACGGTGGCGTAGCGCAGCTGCATGGCCTGGACCGAGCGGGCCACCTTGGTGGGCTCGAACATGTCCACGGGGGAGGGCTTGCCGGTGTCGATCTGGCAGAAGTCGCAGCGCCGGGTGCATTCGGAGCCGCCGATCAGGAAGGTGGCCTCCTTGTCTTCCCAGCACTCGAAGATGTTCGGGCAGCCGGCCTCCTCACACACCGTGTGGAGGCCCTCCTTCTTGACGAGGTTCTTGAGCTGGACGAACTCGGGGCCCATCTGGACCTTGGCCTTGATCCATTCCGGCTTCCGTTCCACCGGTGTGGCCGCGTTTCGCTGCTCAATGCGCAGCATCTTCCGGCCTTCTGGTGCCAGTGTCATTAGTTCTCTTTCCTTCAGCATTCGACGACGTTGACGGCAAGGCCGCCCATCGCGGTTTCCTTGTATTTGGAGGACATGTCCTTGCCCGTTTCGCGCATGGTCACAATGACCTCGTCGAGGGAGACCCGGTGCGTGCCGTCGCCCCAGAGCGCCATTTTGGCGGCGTTGATGGCCTTGGCGGCGGCGATCGCGTTGCGTTCGATGCACGGGACCTGCACSAGCCCGCCGATCGGATCGCAGGTCAGGCCCAGGTTGTGTTCCATCGCGATTTCCGCGGCGTTCTCCACCTGCTGGGGCGTGCCGCCCATGACTTCGGCCAGGGCGGCGGCCGCCATCGACGACGCCGAGCCCACCTCGCCCTGGCAGCCGACTTCCGCCCCGGAGATCGAGGCCTGCTCCTTGTACAGCACCCCGATGGCGCCGGCGGTCAGCAGGAACCTGACCACCACCTCGTCCCGGTCCTGCTGGGTGGCCTGGTCCATGCCGGGGGCGAAGTGCAGCGCGTAGTAGAGCACGGCCGGGATGATGCCGGCGGCGCCGTTCGTGGGGGCGGTGACCACGCGGCCGCCGGAGGCGTTTTCCTCGTTTACGGCCAGCGCGATCAGGTTGACCCATTCCTGCCAGTACTTCGGGTCCCGGTAGTCGGGGTCCTGGCCGCGGGTTTCCTTCATCAGCCGCTCGTGCCAGTCCGGGGCGCGGCGGCGGACCTTGAGCCCGCCGGGCAGCAGCCCCTCGCGCTTGAGGCTGACCTCGACGCAGCCTTCCATCACCGAGTAGATGTGCAGCAGCCCCGCACGGATCTCGGCCTCGGTCCGGCTGTCCTCTTCGTTGATCCGCATCACCTCGCTGATGCTCAGCGAGGTCTTCCGGCAGTGTTCCAGCAGTTCGGCGGCCGTGCGGAACGGCAGGGGAAGTTCCTTCTTGGATTCCGCGAGTTCCTGCAGTGCCGCGTCCTCCTCGCCCTCGCGGACAATGAAGCCGCCGCCGACGGAGAAGAATGTGGCGCGGTGGAGGACTTCGCCTTCGGCGTCGGAGACGGTGAAGGTCATGCCGTTGGTGTGCCGGGGCAGGATGGTCAGGGGGCGCAGGACCATGTCCTGCACCCCGTACGGCAGGGCGACCGAGCCGGCCAGCCGCAGGGTGCCGGTGTTCGCGATCGCGGCGAGCCGCTCCTCGACCTCCTCGGGGAGGATCTGCTCGGGGTGGAAGCCCTCGAGTCCGAGCAGAATGGCGGTCATGGTGCCGTGGCCGTGGCCGGTCGCGGCGAGGGAGCCGTAGAGGTCCACCCGGAGCGACGCCGCCTCTGCCAGCTTGCCGAGGGGCTTGAGTTCTTCAGCAAACACGGCGGCGGCCCGCATGGGGCCAACGGTGTGGGAACTGGATGGCCCTATTCCGATGGAAAAGAGGTCGAAGACTCCAACTGCCATGATGCGTACCTTCCGCGGAGAAAGAGAATGATGGTCAATGACTAGAGGCGGGGCTCACCGCACCGGTCCCGGCCCCCCAATGACCCTGGACCGGTGCGATGATGCGCCCATTGAGCGCTAGGCGAGGTTAGCAACCGAGGGGTAGAGCGGGTGGGCGGCGGCGAGGGCCTGGACCCGGGTGCGGAGACCGGACAGGTCCGCGCCGGCGTCGGCGGTCAGGGCCTCGGCGATGATGTCGGCAACCTCGGCGAAGGCCGCCTCGCCGAAACCGCGGGTCGCCAGCGCCGGGGTGCCGATCCGCAGCCCGGAGGTGACCATCGGCGGACGCGGATCGAACGGCACGGCGTTGCGGTTGACCGTGATGTCGATCGCCGCCAGCCGGTCCTCGGCTTCCTGCCCGTTGAGCTCACACTCGCGCAGGTCCACCAGGACCAGGTGCACGTCGGTGCCGCCGGAGATCACGTTGATCCCCTGCGCGGTCACGTCGTCCTGGACCAGCCGCTCGGCGAGGATCCGGGCGCCGGCCAGGACACGCTCCTGGCGCTCCCTGAACTCCTCGGACCCGGCGATCTTGAACGCCACGGCTTTGCCGGCGATGACGTGCTCAAGCGGCCCGCCCTGCTGCCCGGGGAACACCGCCGAGTTGATCTTCTTGGCGATCTCGGCGTCGTTGGACAGGATGATGCCGCCGCGCGGACCGGCCAGGGTCTTGTGCGTCGTGGAGGTGGTGACGTGCGCGTGCGGGACCGGGGACGGGTGCAGACCGGCCGCGACGAGGCCGGCGAAGTGCGCCATGTCCACCATCAGGTAAGCGCCCACCGAGTCGGCGATCCGGCGGAACTCGGCGAAGTCCAGCTGCCGGGCGTACGCGGACCAGCCGGCCACGATCAGCGCCGGCTTGTGCTCCTGGGCCAGGGCCTCGACCTCGGCCATGTCGATCCGGTGGTCCTCCTCACGGACCTGGTACGGGATCACGTTGTAGAGCCGGCCGGAGAAGTTGATCCGCATGCCATGCGTCAGGTGCCCGCCGTGCGCCAGGTTCAGGCCCATGATGGTGTCGCCCGGACGGATCAGGGCGTGCATCACGGAGGCGTTGGCCTGCGCGCCGGAGTGCGGCTGCACGTTGGCGTACTCGGCGCCGAACAGGGCCTTGACCCGGTCGATCGCGAGCTGCTCCACAACGTCAACGTGCTCGCAGCCACCGTAATAGCGCTTGCCCGGGTAGCCCTCGGCATACTTGTTCGTCAACACCGAACCCTGCGCCTGCATCACAGCCTTGGCGGTGTGGTTCTCCGAGGCGATCATCTCCAAACCGTCACGCTGCCGGGTGAGTTCGGCGTCGATCTTCGCGGCGATCTCCGGATCCAGCACGGACAGCTCCGCGTCCAGGCTCGGAGAAACGACCTGCTCAAACGCGACGGTACCCGTCGCGGCGCTCACAGCTCGCCGCCGTTCTTGGACGCGTACTCTTCAGCCGACATCAGTGGGCCTTCTTCGGTCACGGCGACCTTGAACAGCCAGCCGGCCCCGTACGGATCGCTGTTGATCAGCGCCGGATCGGAAACGACGGCGTCATTGATCTCCACCACCTCGCCGGTGACCGGCGCGTAGAGGTCCGAGACGGACTTGGTCGACTCGACCTCGCCGCAGGTCTCCCCCGCGGTCACCGCGGAACCGACCTCGGGCAGGTCCACGTAGACGATGTCGCCCAGGGCGTCGGCGGCCACGGCCGAAATCCCAATTCCTGCAGGGCCAGATCCGTCGGCAGCAACCCACTCGTGTTCAGCGGAGTACTTCAGTTCGGCTACAACTTTGCTCATTTATCTCAATCCTTAAGTTCGTATGTGGTTTCGGCAGGCTCAGCCAGCGGCGGCCGGCTACTTTTGGCGCTTGTAGAACGGCAGTGCGACGACTTCGAAAGGCTCCGTCTTGCCGCGGAGGTCAATGTCCAGGGCTGTGCCCGGTGCGGCGTGTTCGATGTCGACGTAGGCCATCGCGACCGGGTAGCCGAGGGTGGGGCTGGGCTGTCCGGAGGTCACTTCGCCGACGACGTTGCCGTCCTTGAGGACCGGGTAGTGGCTGCGGGCGGCACGGCGTCCGAGGCCCTTGAGCCCGACGAGTTTGCGGCCGGTCGTGGAGCCTGCGCCGGCTGCCTTGAGCTCGCTCAGGGCGGCCTTGCCGACGAAGTCCGACTCCTTGGCGAGCGAGACGACCGGGCCCAGGCCTGCTGCGTATGGGTTGCCTTCGCGGGAGAGTTCGTTGCCATAGAGCGGCATGCCGGCTTCCAAACGCAGCGAGTCACGGCAGGCCAGGCCGGCCGGGATGAGCCCGTGGCTGGCACCGGTTTCCAGCAGTGCTTCCCAGAGACCTGCCGCATCCTCGTTCGAGATGTAGATCTCGAAGCCGTCCTCGCCGGTGTAACCGGTGCGGGCGAGGAGCAGATCTTGTCCGTTGATCTGAACCTCAACCGCAGCGTAGTACTTCAGCTCGGTGACCAGGACATGCTGCTCGGCCGGGACCAGCGTCAGCAGGATGGCTTCGGCGTTCGGGCCCTGGACGGCGATCAGCGAGATCTGGGCGGAAACGTCTTCCACCGTCACGTCGAACCCGCCTTCTTGGGCAGAACCGGCCCTTTCGGCCAGTGCCGCGGCCACGACCTTGGCGTTGCCTGCGTTGGGGACCACCAGGTACTTGTCCTCACCGCGGCGGTAGGAGATGAGGTCATCGATGATGCCGCCGTCTTCCTGGCAGATCAGCGAGTACTTCGCCTTGCCGACGGCCACGGCCGACAGCTTCCCGGCCAGGGCGTAGTCGAGGAACGCCGCGGCGTCCGGGCCGGTGACCCAGACTTCGCCCATGTGGGAGAGGTCGAACAGGCCCGCGGCGTTGCGGACGGCGTGGTGCTCGGCGAGTTCGGAGCTGTACTTCAGCGGCATCTGCCAGCCGCCGAAGTCCGTGAAGGAGGCGCCGGCCTTTTTGTGCTGCTCGTAGAGAGCGGTGTAGTTCTCACTCATCAGGGATCCTTAGTTTTCGAATTCGGAAAGCGGCGGGCAGGAGCAGACCAGGTTGCGGTCTCCGGCGGCGCCGTCGATGCGTCCGACCGGCGGGAAGTACTTGTCCTGCCTGAGTGTGTGGACGGGGAATGCGGCCTGCTCACGCGGGTACTCGCGGGTCCAGTCGGTGCTGACGACGGCGGCTGCCGTGTGGGGTGCGTTGCGCAGCGGGGAGTTCTCCACCGTGAAATCGCCGTTGGAGACCTGGTCGATCTCCTGGCGGATGGTGATCATCGCCTCGATGAAGCGATCGATCTCCGCAAGGTCCTCGGACTCGGTGGGCTCCACCATGAGGGTGCCCGCCACGGGGAAGGACAGCGTGGGGGCGTGGAAGCCGAAGTCGATGAGGCGCTTGGCCACGTCCTCAGCGGTGACGCCGGTCCTGGCCGTGAGTTCCCGCAAATCCAGGATGCACTCGTGCGCCACCAGGCCGCTCTCCCCCGTGTAGAGAACCGGGAAGTGCTCATCCAGCCGGGATGCGATGTAGTTCGCCGCGAGCAGCGCGGACTTGGTGGCCTCGGTGAGGCCCTGGCCGCCCATCAACTTCACGTACGCCCAGGAGATCGGCAGCACACCGGCGGATCCGTAACGCGAAGCGGAGATGGCAACTCCCTTTCCCGGTTCGACCTTGTTCGCGTCCCCTGGCATGAACGGCGCCAGGTGGGCTTTGGCCGCGACCGGGCCGACGCCCGGTCCGCCGCCGCCGTGCGGGATGCAGAAGGTCTTGTGCAGGTTCAGGTGCGAGACGTCACCGCCAAACTTGCCCGGCTGGGCCAGCCCGACGAGGGCGTTGAGGTTGGCGCCGTCGACGTAGACCTGCCCACCGGCCGCATGCACGGAGTCGCAGACCTCGCGGACGTCTGTGTCGTACACACCGTGGGTGGACGGGTAGGTGATCATGATGCAGGACAGCGCATCCTTGTGCAGCTCGATCTTGGCCGTCAGGTCCGCGTGGTCGATCGTGCCGTCCGAAGCCGTGGCCACGACCACGACCTTCATGCCGGCCAGCACGGCGGAGGCGGCGTTGGTGCCGTGCGCGGAGGCCGGGATCAGGCAGACGTTGCGCTGGGCCTCCCCGCGGGAGTGGTGGTAGCCGCGGATGGCCAGCAGGCCGGCGAGCTCGCCCTGGGAGCCGGCGTTCGGCTGGATGGAGACCTGGTCATAGCCCGTGATTTCGGCGAGGTCAGCTTCGAGGCCGCTGATGAGTTCCCGCCAGCCCTCGGTCTGGGAGTCCGGCGCGAACGGGTGGATGGAGGCGAACTCCGGCCAGGAGATGGCTTCCATCTCGGCCGTGGCGTTCAGCTTCATGGTGCAGGAGCCCAGCGGGATCATGGTGCGGTCCAGGGCGAGGTCGCGGTCCGAGAGCTTGCGGATGTAGCGCAGCAGCTGGGTTTCGGAGCGGTGCGTGTTGAACACCGGGTGCTGCAGGAAGTCGGAGGTGCGCAGCACCGTCTCGGGCAGTTCGAAGCCCTTGGCCTCCACCACCGGGCCGGCGCCAAAGGCGACGACGACCGCGGAGAGGACCTCCGGCGTCGTGGTTTCATCGACGGACACGCCAACTGTGTCCGCGTCGATGAGCCGCAGGTTGATGCCCCGGGCCTCGGCGGCGGCGATGACCTTGGCGGCCTTGCCGGGCACGCGGACCGTGAGGGTGTCGAAGAAGGAGTCGCTCACCAGTTCCCGGCCGACGATCTTCAGCGTGGCGGCAAGGGCGCGGGTGTTGTTGTGGACGGTCTGGGCGATCGCCTTCAGCCCGTCGGGGCCGTGGTAAACGGCGTAAAACGAGGACACGATGGCCAGCAGCGCCTGGGCGGTGCAGATGTTGGACGTGGCCTTCTCACGGCGGATGTGCTGCTCGCGGGTCTGCAGGGCCAGGCGGTAGGCCGGGACACCGGCGTTGTCCTTGGAGACGCCGACGATGCGGCCGGGGAGCGTGCGTTCCATGCCCTCGCGCACCGCCATGTACGCGGCGTGCGGGCCGCCGAAGAACAGCGGCACGCCCAGGCGCTGGGTGGATCCGACGGCGATGTCCGCGCCCTGCTCGCCCGGAGGGGTGATCAGGGTCAGGGCAAGCAGATCCGCCGCCACGGTGACCAGTGCGCCGCGTTCTTTGGCCTCCGCGATCACGCCGGACTGGTCCCACACCCGGCCGGAGACGCCCGGCTGCTGGAGGACGAGACCGTTGATGTCGCCGTCGGGCAGACCGGCGGAGAGGTCAGCGACCTGCACCTCGAAGCCCAGCGCCTCCGCTCGGCCCCTGACGATGGCAATGGTCTGCGGGAGGCAGTCGGCGTCGAGGACGGTCTTGGCCCCGGCAGCGGACTTGTTTTTGTTGGCGCGGCGCATGAGAAGCACGGCCTCGGCAACCGCGGTGGCCTCGTCCAGGAGGGACGCATTGGCGACCGGGAGCGCGGTGAGGTCCTGGACCATGGTCTGGAAGTTCAGCAGCGCCTCGAGCCGGCCCTGGGAGATCTCCGGCTGGTACGGGGTGTAGGCGGTGTACCAGGCGGGGGCTTCGAGGATGTTGCGGCGGATCACCGGCGGGGTGACGGTGTCGTAGTAGCCCTGGCCGATCATCTGCACGGCCGTCTTGTTCTTGTAGGCGAGCTTGCGCAGTTCGGCCAGCACCTGGACTTCGCTGAGGGCGCTGTCCAGGGTGAGGGGCTTTTCCTGGCGGATGGAATCGGGGACCGCGTTGTCAACGAGGCCATCAACGCTGTCGTAGCCGACGGCCTTGAGCATGGTGTCGATGTCGGCCTGGCGGCGGGCGCCGATGTGGCGGTCTGCGAAGGTGGACGGGGACGATTGAACCGTCATGAGAGGAACTCCATAATTCAGGTGGCATCAAGACGCCACGATGATTCGGGTTCCTCCCCGCTCTGTATTGGACCTGAGAGTTTCCGTTTTGCCCTGCTGATAGCAGCGCGCCACTTGCACCGTCGGTGAGCCCGGTTGCCCGGACTGCTTTCCAGAGTTGCCTTGCCGCGGCGGTACGTGGGCCTGAGAGATTCCTGGGGAGGATTTGCTCCTACGGCGCCTGCTGAACGTACCGGCAGGACTCTCCCGCCGCAGATCATAAGCTGTGCCACTGGTCGGTGACACAGCTCACAATTTATCCGGTTCCCGGGCAGGATGCAAAATTTATTTCAATTGAGTCGCTGTCCCGCGGACGACGGCGGGAGCTCTTCGCCGTCGTCCGCTTGCGTGGGTGAGGCGCATGAGGGCCGTGTCGTTGATCCGGAACACGCGGTCCCAGAGGTCGTCGTCCACCTCGTGGATCGGACCCAGGGGGTTAGTCCATTCGGTGCATTATTCTAAACGGGATACTTTACATTTTCATGCGCGTCCCTCCCAGAGCGCTCATACGCAAGGAGCCTCCGTGAGCCTTCCGGATCAAGCGATGGAACAGGCAGCTCCCAGCAGACCACCAAGCAGGACTCCCGCCGGGGATGCCGCTTGGGGGTGGCTGATCGGGATCCTCGCAGGATTGCTCGGCTTGGGCCCATGGCTGGTATCCGGCGCACAGCTCCCGTTGCAGAACTTGTGGGGCGCAGAGGTCGTTCCAGACCAGATGCCTGTGTCGTTACTGCCGCTAAGCCAGTACGAACTCACCACGATCGTAGCCCTCCTCACCGTAGGAGGTGCAGCGGCCGGACTCGCGGTGCGCATCTGGTCCCCCGCCCGACGGCGACTGGTGACGTGGTGCGCGGCAGCCGGCGTTCTTGTGGTCCAGTTCACGGCTGCCGTCCAGTCCTTCACAGTGCTCGACGGCGGCTTGGCGGGCGGAACAATGGCGAGCCTGTACTTCGCCGGGCTGCTCGCGGGCGTGACCGCATCCCTCGCTGCTGCCCTCGTGGCGCACCTGCTGCTCTGTTCAAGGACCCGGAGCCTGGCGGCATTGGGCGCCGGACTCGTGGCGGTGCCGTTCGCTTCGTGGACGGTGGAGTGGGTTGTCGGCTTCGTTGGGCACATCAACGTCCCCGTCGCAGTGCCGTCAATCGCTCTCTGGATTCCCGCCGTCCTCGTTGGTGGCGCCCTGGCATGGTGCGGCCTTCGTCCTGCGCGGCGGACCGCGGTGTGGGCCGTGAACCTTGCCCTGTTGTGGTTTGTTCCCGCCCTGTTCATCTCGGTCAACTACGTCCTGGGGACTCGTATCCTGGCTGGCGACCTGCAGGAGATGCTGTTGATGAGTCGGCAAATCCTGGCGGTAACGCTTGGACCCGCGGGCGGAGCACCTCCCAAAATCTTGCTGGCTCTGGTCATCGCGTTGGCAGGGCTGGGTGCCAAATCCATTGCCGCCCGCCGGTGGCCGGACGTGCCCACCTTCCCGTCCACGTAAAATCCGGGCTCACCCGCGATGTGTGGACGTGATTGCACCAGCGGATCCGATGGTGCAATCACGGATTTGATCCCGATCCAGCGGACGACGGCGGGACTTCCCGCCGTCGTCCGCTTGCGTGGGGTGCCGCTCCCCTACAGCGCGGACCAGCCGCCGTCGGAGGCGAGGATGGCGCCGTTGATGTTGGTGCCGTCGTCGCTGAGCAGGAAGGTGATGGACGCGGCGAGCTGCGCGGCGGTGGCGGGGGTGGGGACGGTGGCCTGCATCAGCGGGCCGAGGCGTTCGGCCGCGAGCTGGGATCCCCAGGTGGCCACGATGTTGGTGATGGTGGGGCCGGGGGCCACGGCGTTGAAGCGCAGGCCCTTCGGCCCGTACATCGCGGCCGAGTTCTTGGTCAGGCCCACGACGGCGTGCTTGGACGCGGTGTAGGCGGCGCCGGCGGCGGACCCGCGCAGGCCGGCCTCGGAGGCGACGTTGACCACGGAGCCGGTCCCGGCGTCCAGCATCAGCGGCACCACCGCGCGGGTCAGGCGCATGAGGGCGGTGACGTTGATCCGGAAGACGCGGTCCCAGGTGTCGTCGTCCACTTCGTAGATCGGGGCGAAGTTGTCCATGATGCCGGCCACGTTCGCCAAGGCGTCGATGCGTCCGCCGGCGGCCGCAAGCCCGTAGACGAGGCCTCCGGCCGGGTGCTGGAGTCAGCCCGCGCTGCCGGCGGGGCCGACAGCGACGTCCTGGCGGGCCTGCGCGAGGCTGCGGTCGCCGAGGTTTCTGTTCTGCCGGACCTGGCGGTCACGCGGGGCCGGCTCCGGCTGATCCCCGAACACCCCGAGCTGGCGAGCCGGAGCTACGAGTCCCTTGTGCCGCAGCGGGAGAGGACGCGGACGTACCTGGTTTCGGCCGGGGTGCGCGAGGATATCGCGGGGTATCTGTGCGCAGCGCTGATCGGCGCGACGTTCGAGGCCTGGATGCAGTGGGCCGCGGGGACGGACCCGGATCCGGTGCCGTATTTGGTGGCCGCGGTTGGTGTGCTGCGGGAGGCGTAGACGGCGAATCGGTGCAGCCGGTTCGACCAGGGCAAGCATCCAAGAAGTCTTTGCAACCGCCGATGATGGACCCGGCGTAATTTCGCAGCAGGACATTCATGTTGCTGAGCAGGAAATCTGGCGCCCACTATAGGAAGGCGCTCTAACTCTCAGCGGACCTGGGTTAGTCAATGCGTGCGTTGCCGGAGAACATACCAATTGCTTTCAGGTCATCGGCAAGCCAATTCAGGGCGATTTCACTCGACGCTCTATCGTGGTTGGTTTCTAGCAAAGAGCCAACGCTGGAGAAACGCACGAATGGCGACGATGCTCGGGCGGTCTGCATCCACTCGTTGAGCGCCTCGTTGCTGATTCCAATCTCTGGCTCGAAGCCCCACTCCTCTTGTTCGATCTCGAACCTCAGGGCACAGCGTCCTGTCCTCGACATCATCCAGTCATGCGGGGAATCCGTAGTGGCCTGTTTCATGAGTTTCGTGGGAAGCACCCGGAAGCTAACGGCGGGCGCCCCGTCCCAGCCGGTCCTGTGGCCAATTCTGAGCACCCCGACCACACTTATTGGTCGCTGGGAAAGTAGTGACAAGGCCCAATCGAACTTCCGAAATGTGTGAGAACACAATTCTTCGTAGGCTAGGCATGCTCTGCCATACAGCTCCACGGCGTATTCTAGAAGGCGCTCTTGGCTATAGACACCCCACACCCATCCGCTGTCTGGCGCCTGCACATCCGGTGTTGGGAGGGGCCTATGCAGAACGCCGCCCGGCTGTTGTCCTAGGTAGTCGCGCAACCACCTAGCCTCCAGGGCTGGGGCTCGGGGTGCCTGTATGACGATATCCGGGTCGTCCTTCAATAGCCCGTCGAGGAGCTGGATCAGTCCGCCGCACTCTATCGGTTTGTGGAAAACCGTGCGCTGATCAGCCCAAGCGCGGCAGAACTTGTAGGCGGCTTCGTCCGCCCACACCCCGGATGTACCGCCGAGGAGCGCGGACGTGCGCATTGTGGTCTCTAATTTCTCGTTGATGTCGGATCGCACGAAGTTCCAAGGCCAAGCTGCGTCGTGTCCGAATCTCTTCCAGGTCATGCCCGACCAACTGTCATCGTCCGCCCCGAAGAGTTGCACCGAAGTGGGCAAGGTAGTGGTTGAATCCGATTCTTGTGGTTCCCTGGACCATGAATAGGCGATGCCGTCCGCCTCGAGTCGAACGCCCAGCCTGAGGCCACCATGCTCTGGCGGGTTAACTGGGAGCACCTTTGAAGCCAGCGGTCCCAACGCATCCGCCCAGGAGCGGCCGGATTTGAGAAGGCGAGACTGTACTTCGATCAATGGCGGCGGCGCGGCGGCGGGACGGCTAATAGAGGAGACGCTTGCTTGATCCAGGAGCCACGAAGCAGCGCCTGGATTGCACATCATGGCACGGCTTAGAAATCTGTCCACGTTCGAATTCGATCCGGCGGCAATAACGATCGCGATGGCCCACCGCCATCGGCCAAAGGCCACCTGGTCGCGGAAAGCATCTTCTGCCCTAGCAGGATCGCTGATAAGGGCCTGAGCTGCGAACCATTGTTGGATAATGGCAAGACTGAACTGGCACCCTCCTTCAGAGTCCGCCGAAACAAGGCGTGATGCCTCCGCGACTGCACGTGTCGAGTAATCGAGAACGCGGCTTTCAGACGGATCGTTTGTCAGCCGGACGGCCAACTCAGTCAGATTGGCCACTATATGCTGCGATTCAATTCGCGTCCGCTCCTGCCCCCTCCGAAGGGCCTTCTCAACTATCTGGCTCAACAGGCCGGCAGCGCTAAGAGGCGC
The DNA here is from genome assembly GCF_056400005.1 of Arthrobacter sp. 01L42. Taxonomy (NCBI): domain Bacteria; kingdom Bacillati; phylum Actinomycetota; class Actinomycetes; order Micrococcales; family Micrococcaceae; genus Arthrobacter; species Arthrobacter sp. 01L42. The sequence continues at coordinate 118,779 of NZ_JBFTSL010000006.1, forward strand.
ATCGCCGCCCGCTAGCGCCCTTCCCGCGGCGATGGCAAATAGCGGTCGGCGTACACTCTCCCTGAGGGGCCCCGGAAGCCGGTAGTAGCTATTGCGTGATTCCCCAGATGCGGCGTCAACGAGGCTGGCTGCATCCTCGTTCGTCAGAGGTGGGACAGGAACTTCCTCGCCATCGCGCATACCGACCACACCCGGACGTGTAGTTAGCAGGACTGATGAACGTGGGCTGCTAGCAAGAAATACGCGAGAATCGTTCAAAATGTTCTCGGCGGCCGAACTATCTGTCTCATCCAATCCATCGATAACAACCGCTAATCCTCGGGCGCCGGCCACTGTCTGACTACCCGCTTCTCTGTCGAAGACCGCAGTGAGATTGCCGTTGATGTCGCGAACGTGGAGCCACACCGGGATCGGAGCGTCCGGGTTATGGAGGCAGTCCTCGAATCGAGTTCTATGCCACTGCTCAGCCGCCTCTGACTTCCCAATGCCGAATGGACCAACGATGCAACGGATCTTCCCCCGAGGGACGTCAACTGTGGGAATACTCGCTGCATCCATAACGACGGAGATGGCGCTGTCTTCGACCCCCAATGCCGCGAGTCGATTGCTCCGTCGTGCCCGCGATCGCTTCCCCAGATAGGCAACGAGGTCAGCCCCGTCCAGGCGGCCCAAGCCGCCTCTGGTACTGGCTAGATTTGCGAGTTGCTGAGTAGTGGCTTGCATGCGCTCCCGACTCCAGAGCTCGCCAAAGCGGATTGAGTCCGCCTGAGAACATTGGGCCAGAGCCGACAGATACGTTTCCTGCACCAACTTCATCGCGGTGGAGGCATTATGCCGCCGATCGCGCCAGTCCCTGCTGGCCGCCTCTAGCCTGTCATCTAGGTCCAGGGCGAGCTCGGGTCCGGCCTGTTCAACGGGACGTTCCCAGACACTTGCGTCGAGCGACTTCAACCACGACCGGTAGGCCGGACCGTCAAAATCGAGCCCACTTTTTGATTTCACGTCCCGCTCGATTTGCCATCTCGTGAATCCAAGCCACCCGCATAATTTCTTGGCGAGCAACTTCGCATGCGGAGCCAAGATCTTCTCGGCATATGGTGCAACCACTTCCACCACGTTTGGCCCTCCAGATGTCGATCTGTCCCGTGTTCGGCACGAGATTTCCCTACCTCAGCCTAGGGCTTGATAGTCCTGGGCGGCGCATCCATGATGCCCGTCGATGCAGCGCGTTGGCCGCACGGCACACACGATACTTCAGGCTTGAACTCAGAGGGGCTAAATACGCGGAGAACAAGGTCGCCGGCGACAGCATCTGACTTCTGGCTGGGCGAGCCCGGACGCCCGGATGCCGGGGATCACGTGAACGTCGCAGGCACGGCACTTAGGTCGTGGTCCTCGGCGTTGTCGTGCTTGGCCTCGACCCCCGGAAGAAGGCCCCGGACACGCTACAAACGTTCAAGATCGTCTGCGGACCGTATTTAGATAATCGCTTTTACAAAATGGCCAAGCTGCTTCTGCTGCTTCGTTTTCAGCTGTTCCCGTTCGCCCTCGGCCTCAAGGTGCTTTTCAATGTGGAGAGCTGCTGCGGCACAACCCCTGCTCGTTCTAATTCTGACTCAAGTTAGTGGCGGGTGGGGTACTCGATACCACCCAGCGCTGGTGTGTGGTCATCTAGGTGTAACCTCGGTGACCGTGCGAGGCGCAGGTTCAATATACCTCTTGAACGCGCTTCATCAATAATTCAGAGTGCAAATCGAGACCTTTCCAGCCAGAAAACCATTCGTCCTGGTACTCGATCGCAGCAGTAGCCGGTTTGCCGACAACCTCATAAATCGCGAGAATCGAATCTTTCGAAGCGCGCGAGAGGTATGGGGAAACGATTGCATTCAGCACATAGATCGGCTGTTCCGCAGTCTGCCGCTCACTGGCGTCAAGTGCTTCAATCCGAGCTACTACCCACCGTTCTAGGGCCAACTTCAAGCCGCCGTAGATGGCATGATCGGTCATAAAGCGAAACAACTCGAACGTGATGAAAACATTGAACCAATCTGGCACATCGAAAAAGCCCCGCTTCGGGCTACTAATGCCTAGAAACTGACAGAGCTCGTCTACTTCCACCAGATAGTGTTCGCCCAACTCACTCAAGATCGTCAGTAGGTAAAGGTTCTCAACTGATGCGTACTGAGTCAGAGGGTTTCTCCTGAGCTGCACAATTGTTTCGCGAAAGATAAGGTCATCTAGAGTGTCCCCTGCATCCTTCGAGACCTCTATTTCTTTCACAAACTTTCGGCTGAGAGCTACGATGCGTGCAAGCTTGATGGCGGGCGCGACTCTGGGCGACCCCCCATACACAAAAAATGTCAGCTCCACGGCAGCGATTAGCGCCTTCATTATTTGGCGTTGGTTGCCAATTCGGTACTCGGCACGGCGGGTCTGATCGAGGATCTGGTTCGTACTCTCACGGCACGTCACATAGGCTTTCATGAGGGACTCAAGCTGGATTTCAACGTCAGCCAGAGTGAAGTTCACAACATCCAACGGCCCAAGGTTGGTTTCACGCAGTACGGTCTTGTAGAGCGCGATCATGTGAGCCGCAGTGGAAGCGAAGTCAATCCGGACCCCCTCCGGATCCGAGCCTTCGTCTACGACGTCAAGCCTGAGATTCTTGCTAAGTCCGCGCCTCAAACGGTCCTTCGCGATCGACATATCAGAGATAAAGGGCGTGCTGTGAACAGCTTCCTTTGAATCATTGAGGTGAAACCGGTAGGGACGCAACTGTGCTTCAAGTTCGTCAACGATTTTGTCCCTGGAACTTGGATCCCTGAGGAATACGAAATAATCATCGACATATCTCATTACACGATAATCGATACCGTGAATAAACCCTTTTTCCCGGAGCCGAAACTCGACTTCTCGATCCACCCTCTGAAGAACGATTTCGGCAAAAATACGAGAAATCTCCGGCCCGATCAATATTCCATGGGTTTCATTGTCGTTTAGCCGACGAATAGCGCGATCGAACTGATCGGCGAAAGTCGTTTCATGTGCCGATTTATCGCGCTTAACAGATTCTTTATCAAATATTGCCCAAGCGATAGAATGCGTATATATACTGTCGAAACACTTGGCGATGTCCAGGCGCAGCAAATGACCGAATTGCTTCTCGCTATCTCGATATCCAGTGGACTCATAGAATTTATGCACGTTATCATATTGCTTGTAAACAAAGAATGAGCGGATTCGATCGTATTCCTGGGTGCTTGTTTCAATCGGCCCTGGTTGAATTGCCAATAGCTCATCGAAAACGCCGTCTCGAATAACAGTATAGCGCGTAACACGCTCCGGATGCCGAACGGAAAAAGGGCTCCTACTTGTGTGGTACAAAAGCGAGCTCTTATACCTTTCATAGAGATCGATGAATGAAATCTGCGACATGGGGTGCGCAACCGACAGTCTTCTCGACTGTTTTTCCTTGTGCCTAATCTCGTACTGAAAGGGAACTGTCGGTCGCTCAAGTTGCTTCCTCGGGATGGCAAAGGACCTGGTCCCTGCTTCTACTTTGTCAGAAATTTGAACTTTTTTCCCAAAAATTATCTTGAGAACTGTTTTGACGCTAGGGTCGACGGCATCGAACAGCACCTCGGTCTTGGTGAATCGAACATTCGTGGCATTAAGAAACTTATAGAGGTTCGCATTGCTGAAGGTAACAGGAACCTCATAAGGTAATAACTCAGAGAGAACAACGCGTGAGCGCTTATGGCGAACATTTATTCTGCGTTTAGTCATGATGTTTCCAAATCTTCACCAACTGCTGCATCTTTCGGGGGGAGAAACTGTGGAAGGTGCGGTTGGTAAAGCCTGACCCAAAGCCCAGTCCCACCAATCGACTTTGAGTTGCCGGCGGCAACTTTGCGAGTTTGCATTGGCGGACGAGATGCGCATCGAGACGCTGGATCTTCGGAGTAACTGATTTGAGAAGACTGTTTGAGTAATAGATACCGACGAGAGCATGCCTCTTGTTATTAGACAAGCGAGTATTTCCCGAAAGGAATTTAATGCGATCCAACAACGTTTGTTGCGATGAACCGGTGCCGCTAGATCTGAGATAGGCTTCAAAGGCTAGCTTGATGCGCTGTCGATACCGCTTTTCGCGCTGTCTTGATATATCGACGGTTACAGTTGCATTATTTATGGTAAATTCATAGCCCAAATAATTAAATGCATCGGGGGTCCCATTCGCTTTGGATACTGCCAAGTATTTGGTCTTCCCAGCATTCATGGAGAGACCAGTTCTGGCTACTCTCTCGCGTACTTCGCGCTTACGTTCATGCATCGGTGGATGATGCTGACTGCCTCCGAAGATGACGACGATATCATCTACGTATCTAACGTAGAAGAGGATGTCGGGCAGCCCCCAGAACTCCTCGTCCAGTTGCGACAGGTAGGCTTCTGCAAGTGCAGCGCTCACCCCAACTCCCCGCGGCAGTCCCCAAGTCGCCCCTGTCCGCGCGGCATAGTCGTTCAGTAGGGCGTCTACGAAACGACACGTCGTTCGTGAGAGAACTGGCGAACGACGGAGGATGTCGAGGAGCCTGTCATGCGGAATACTCTCGTAGAAGGAGCGAATGTCAGTCCGCACGACGATTTTTTCGGTTTCGTCATTCAGAGCCAGGAAGAGCTGTTCAGCAGCGAGGTTTCGATTCGGTGGCTTGAGATCAAACGCATACCTCAAATTGATCTCGAGCTGACGACAGATGAAATATGACGCTGCATCTCCAGGATCGAGCTGGTAGGTAACTTTGCCACCGACTGTTCGGCCTGGATGAAGCGCAATCTTCAAATCACCGGAGTCGATTCGGCGATTTGCCTCGAGAGCTACTCCGACCATGTGCTCGGCGACCAACTGATCCCTGTGAAGTTTCGACGAATCCTTCAGTTTGGAGTAGCGAGCAGCCTGAACGTCGAATTCAGCGTCCTCTGGTCTGAGGAGGCGCAGCCTCGCTTTTAGGTCTGCGCTGGCCGTCCGGAGTTCGTCAGAGGCAGCGGAAATTTTGGGAAAGTATGAGCCGAGATCTTCACCCCGTCGGGTTCTTAGGTCCCATATTCTTTTGAAATTCTCGGCAGAGAAGCTTTGGTCTGGCATTTTCCCCCAATGGCGATCCGGTCTCCATTGGACGGCACCGTACGTCTGAACTTAGTAGAGGCGAGTATCGGCCACCACGCTACAAGACTCTATATCAGAATAGTCGGTCGACCTGATGCCGTCGTTCCACAAGCGGCCGTGGCAATTCCGAAGTCGAGGATGTGTTTCCCTCTGGCTGCAGCGCGCCAGGGCAATTTGACCCAGGATTGACTGCCGGAATGCTGCGACGTGTCAACGTGTCGAACTAACTTGCGCCTCTAAACCTCCGCAACAGGAGCCGCGAACTGCGCCGCGTACAGCGCCGCATACGCCCCGCCCGCCTCCAACAATGAAGCGTGCGTCCCCTGCTCGACGATCTGGCCGGCCTCCATCACCAGGATGAGGTCGGCGTCGCGGATTGTGGACAGCCGGTGGGCAATGACAAACGAGGTCCGGTCGGACCGCAAAGCACTCATCGCCTTCTGCACCAGCACCTCGGTCCGCGTATCCACGGAAGAAGTCGCCTCGTCCAGGATCAGCACGGACGGGCGGGCCAGGAACGCCCGGGCGATGGTGAGCAGCTGCTTCTCGCCGGCGGAGACGTTGCCGCCTTCGTCGTCGAGCACGGTGTCGTAGCCCTCCGGGAGGGACCGGACGAACCGGTCCACGTACGTCGCCTTCGCGGCCTCCAGGATCTCGTCCTCCGTAGCGCCGGGCCGGCCGTAGGCGATGTTGTCCCGGATGGTCCCGCCGAACAGCCAGGTGTCCTGCAGCACCATGCCCATCCGAGAGCGCAGCCCGTCGCGGGTCATGGCGGTGACGTCCACGCCGTCGAGCGTGATCCGCCCGGAGTCGAGCTCGTAGAAGCGCATCATCAAGTTAACCAGGGTGGTCTTGCCGGCACCGGTCGGGCCCACAATGGCCACGGTCTGCCCCGGCTCCGCCACTAGGCTCAGCGAAGAAATCAGCGGCTTGTCCGGCGAATAGGAGAAGGACACGTCCTCGAACACCAGCCGCCCCCGGCCCCCGGAAGGAGCTTCAGACGGCGAAGGATCGGGCGACTGCTCGTCCGTGTCAAGCAGTTCGAACACGCGCTCCGCGGAGGCCACGCCGGACTGCAGCAGGTTCGCCATGGACCCCAGCTGGGCCAGCGGCTGGGTGAACTGCCGGGAGTACTGGATGAACGCCTGCACATCTCCCAGCTGCATCGCCCCGGAGGCCACCTGCAGCCCGCCCACCACGGCGATCCCCACGTAGACCAGGTTCCCGATGAACGTCATGGCCGGCATGATCAGGCCGGAAATGAATTGCGCGCCGAAGCTCGCCTGGTACAGCTCCACGTTCTTCTGCCGGAACCGTTCCTCCACCTCGCGCTGCCGGCCGAACACCTTCACCAGGGCATGCCCGGTGTACGTCTCCTCGATCTGCCCGTTCAGCTCGCCGGTGTGCCTCCACTGGGCCACGAACAGCTTCTGGGAGCGCTTGGCGATCACCGCCGTCGTCACCAGGGTCAGCGGAATGGTCACCAGTGCAATCAGCGCCAGCGTGGGCGAGAGGATGATCATCATCACCAGCACCCCGGCCACGGTCAGCACCGAGGTCACGGCCTGGCTGATGGACTGCTGCAGGCTTTGGGAGATGTTGTCGACGTCGTTGGTCACCCGGCTGAGCAGCTCGCCGCGCTGCACGGAGTCGAAGTACCGCAGCGGCAGTCGGTTGATCTTCGCCTCGATCCGCTCGCGCAGCCGGTACATCGTGCGCTGCACCACGCCGTTGAGGATATAGGCCTGCATCCAGCCGAACACCGAGGCCAGCACGTACAGGACCAGCGCCCACAGCAGCACGGTGGCCAGCGCGGTGAAGTCGATCCCGGTGCCGGGGGTCAGCGTCATGGCGCTGAGCATGTCCGCCTGCTGGTTCTGCCCGGCGGCGCGCATCTGGGCGATCACCTGGGCCTGGGTCTCCCCGGCCGGCAGCTGCTTGGCCACGACGCCGGCGAAGATCAGGTTGGTGCCCTCGCCCAGCAGCCGGGGCCCGATCACCGAGAACGTAACGCCGACGACGGCGAGCAGCAGGACCAGCACCAGCCACAGCCGTTCGGGCCGCAGCTCCCCCAGCAGCCGCCGGGCGGAGGGGCCGAAGTTCATGGCCTTCTCGGCCGGGATGTTCATCCCGGCAAACGGGCCGCCGCGGCCGGGGCCACCCGCCGGGCGGGGAATCCGCAGCGGCGCCTGCGTGGCGGGGGCTGGAGCCCCGGCAGCGGGAGCGGCTGAGGGAGCCGGCGTCGGCGCCTTGTCGGTGCGGCTCATGCTGCCTCCTCCGCTGCGAGCTGGGAGTTCACAATCTCCTGGTACGTCTCCGAGGTCGCCAGCAGTTCCTCGTGCGTGCCGTGCGCGACGATCCTGCCGCGCTCGAGCACCAGGATCCGGTCCGCGTCCACAATGCTGGAGACCCGCTGGGCGATGATCACCATGGTGGCCCCGGCGGTGTGCTGCTTGAGTGCCTGCCGCAGCCGGGCGTCCGTGGCGGTGTCCAGCGAGGAGAAGGAGTCGTCAAAGATGTAGAGCTCGGGCTGTTTCACCAGTGCCCGGGCGATCGCGAGCCGCTGCCGCTGGCCGCCGGAGACGTTGGTGCCGCCCTGCGAGATCGGCGCATCCAGCCCGCCCTCCAGCTCCTCCACAAAATCCTGCGCCTGCGCAATCCTCAGGGCCCGCCAGAGCTCGTCCTCGGTGGCGTCCGGCTTGCCGTAGAGCAGGTTGCTGCGCACCGTCCCGGAGAACAAGTAGGGCTTTTGCGGGACCAGGCCGATGTGCCCCCACAGCAGGTCCGGGTGGAGCTCGCGGACGTCCACGCCGTCAATCCGGACCGAGCCGGAGGTCGCGTCGAAGAGCCGCGGCATCAGGTTCACCAGGGTGGTCTTGCCGGAGCCGGTGCTGCCGATGATCGCCGTCGTCTGCCCCGCGCGGGCGGTGAAGTTCACGTCCGACAGCACCGGCTGCTCGGCACCCGGGTAGGCGAACCCGACGTCGCGCATCTCCAGCTCGCCACGGGCTGCCCGCCCGGCCGCGCGCGAAACCGGGCGCAGCGGCGGCCGGACGCTGGATTCGGTCCCGAGGACCTCGCCGATCCGGTCCCCGGAGACGGCGGCGCGCGGGATCATGATCGCCATGAATGTGGCCATCATGACGGACATCAGGATCTGCATCAGGTAGCTCAGGAACGCGATCATGGTCCCCACCTGCATGGAACCGTCCTCGATCCGGAACGCGCCGAACCAGATCACGGCCGTGCTGGAGACGTTGAGCACCAGCATCACGGTGGGGAACGCGAGCGCCATGAGCCGGCCGGCGCGCAGCGCGGTGTCCGTGACGTCCTCGTTGGCGCGGGCAAAACGGGCCGTCTCCACGTCCTCCCGGACGAAGGCCCGCACCACCCGGATGCCGGTGAGCTGTTCGCGCAGCACCCGGTTAACGGTGTCGATCCGGGCCTGCATCACCCGGAACAGCGGCACCATCCGGAAAATGATCGAACCCACCGCGGCCAGCAGCACGGGGACGCTGACGGCGATCAGCCAGGACAGCTGCAGGTCCTGCCGGATGGCCATGATCACCCCGCCGATGCAGAGCATGGGCGCCGTAACCATGAGCGTGGCGGACATCAGAACCAGCTGCTGGACCTGCTGGACGTCGTTGGTGGAGCGGGTGATGAGGCTGGGCGGGCCGAACCGCGTGACTTCCTGCTCGGAAAACGCGGCGACCCGGCTGAAGATGGCGCCCCGGACGTCCCGGCCCAGCGCCATCGCGGCCTTCGCCCCGAAGTACACGGCCACGACGGTGCAGATGACCTGCAGCAGCGTGACCGCCAGCATGAGCCCGCCGATGCGCAGGATGTACTCGGTGTCGCCCTTCGCCACGCCCTGATCGATGATGTCCGCGTTCAGGGTGGGCAGGTACAGCGAGGCAATGGACGCCGCCAGCTGGAAGACGACGACGGCGAGCAGCAGCCGCCGCTGCGGCCTCAGGTATTCGACGAGCAGTTTCCAGAGCATCCGGTCTCCACTTCACGCGTCACAGACTGTGTCACACAGAACGATGTGAGGGTCAGTTTACGTCCCGAACCCGGGAGTGGGCCGGGTTCCTCTGAGGGCGAATCGGGGGCGGGCCTGCGGCGATGCTCAAATGCGCGGTTTGCTTGCCGACCCGGGCCGCTTGCCGGGCTGCGTTTGCTTGCCGGGCCTGCGGCCCGGGTGTAGCTTGATCCGGATGCTGCGCATTGGCTCAATCGTCATCCGGGTGGACAACCTCGAACGCCAGATGAGTTTCTGGCAGGCCGCCCTGGGCTACGAGCCGCGGTACGAGCCCGACGGCGACTTCGTGATCCTCCAGCCGCCGGGCGGCGTGGGCACGTGCATCTCCCTGGACCGGGTCCCCGCGGCCGTCCAGGTCCCGCCGCGCCTGCACCTGGACCTCTACACGGACGCCCAGGACGCCGAAGTGCAGCGGCTCCTGGCCCTGGGCGCCACCCGGATCGAATGGAGCAAGCGGCCCGCGGACGCCGACTACGTGATCCTGGCCGATCCGGAGGGCAACAGGTTCTGCGTGGTGGACACCGCCGGGAGCCCTTGAAACCTGTTGCTTCGCGGGGGAACGGTGTGCCAGCCTCGAAGTGATCCCGTCGCCGCGGCGACGACGGGCGACGGAGAAGGAGCACGGCATGGGACTGATCCATATCGACCTGTTCACCACCCTCGACGGCGTCGCGCAGGCCCCCGGCGGCCCGGACGAGGACACCGACAGCGGGTTCGAGTTTGGCGGCTGGCAGGCGCCGCTCATCGACGAGGTGGTCGGCGGGCAGGTCACCTCCGGGATGACGGGGATGGACGCGCTGCTGCTCGGGCGCCGGACCTACGACATTTTCGCCGGGTACTGGCCGCACGCCAACGGTGAGATCGCGCGGCTGTTCAACCGCATCCCGAAATATGTGGCCTCGCGCGGGACGCCGGCCCTCGAGTGGGCCGACTCCACGCTCCTCGGTCCTGATATCGTCGCCGCCGTGCGCGAACTGCGCGACCGGCACGAGAACATCCACGTGATCGGCAGCCTCGACTTCGTGCAGACCCTGTTCGCCGAGCGGCTCTTCGACCGACTCACGCTCTGGGTGTATCCGATCCTTCTCGGCGGCGGAAAGAAGGTCTTCGCGGACGGGGTGGTTCCGACGAACCTCAGGCTCATCGAGCCGGTCGTCGCCTCACCGAAGGGCGCGGTGCTGCAGCGCTACGCGCTCGCCGACGGCACCCCTGGCGTCGGCGACATGTCGGCCGTAACCCAGGAGGGCTAAAGCGACACGCCCCAGCCGTTGCCCGCGCCCAACTAGCCGTTCAGCACCACGTTCGCCGGCGGCTCGCCCGCCAGCATGATCTCGATCTGCCGCTGCAGCAGCCGGCCCATCCTCGGGCGCATCGCCGAGCTCGCGCCGCCCACGTGCGGGCTGATAATGACGCCCGGGGTCCGCCAGAGCGGGTGGTCCTGCGGCAGGGGTTCGGGATCGGTGACGTCCAGCGCGGCGCGGATCCGGCCGGAGGCGGTGTGCCGGACCAGGGCCTCGGTGTCCGCTACCGGGCCACGGGCCACGTTTACCACCAGGGCGCCGTCCGGCATGGCCGCGAGGAAGGCGTCATCAATCAGGTGCCGGGTGGAGTCGCTGAGCGGAACCCCCACCACGACGATGTCGTGCTCCGGCAGGAGCGTGTGCAGCTCCGCGATGCCGTGGATCCGGCCGCGGTCATCCGTCCGTTCGGTGCTCGCCACCCGGGTCACGGTGGTCTCGAACGGCAGGAGCCGGTCCTCGATCGCTTTGCCCACCCCGCCGTAGCCAACGATCAGGACGCGGCGGTCGGCCAGGCTGGCCGTGGGCCGGGCGTCCCACCGTCCTTCCTGCTGGTTCTGGATCAGGCGGGGCAGTTCGCGCTGGCTGGCGAGGATCAGGGCGAGCGCCAGCTCCGCGGTGGAGGTCTCGTGCACGCCGGACGCGTTGGCGAAGACCCGCCCGGCCGGCAGGAACTCCGCCACGCCGTCGTACCCGATCGACTGGCTCTGCACCAGGGCCGTGTCCACCGCTGCCAGGCTCCGCAGGACCTCCGGGCCGCCCATGTACGGCGGGACCACGATGTCGATCCGCGGCAGGGGCGGCTCACCGGCGAGGTCCCACTCCAGGACGGTGACGTCCGGGTGCGGCTTAAGGTACTCACGCAAGGTGGGGTCCGGCAGGCTGACAGTAATTTTCCGGGTCATGAATGCCAGCGTAGTGGACCCGCATCTGGGATTTTTGTCCCACTTGGGCCGCGCCCCGCGCGCTCCGTGGACTTCGCCCCCGGCCCGGCCTAACGTCGGAGGCACCACCCAGTCGAGTCCGGAAAGGCCCACGTACATGACGAATCCGGGCCCCCGGCCGGCCGCTCCCACCCACCGCAGGAACGTGGTGCTCGTCTGGGCCGCCGCGGTGCTGGTGCTGGCCGCCGTCGTGGTCCTCGGCGCGATCCGCACCGCACCCGGCAGTGATTCCCACACCCGTGACTTCCTGACCCGCGACTTCCTGACCGGTGACGTCCTGACCGTCGCCTGGCAGCAGGAGCCGGGCCCGGCGGAGACCGCACCGGCAGCCCCGGCGGCCGCCGCCGTCGACCTTCCCGCCGAGATGCAGCGGATCATCGGCGCGCACCCCGATCACCGGATCGGCGTCGCCGTGCTGGACACCCGCGACGGCCAGCTGCAGAGCTACGGCGACGTGGCACCCTACACGGCGGCGAGCACCGCGAAGGTCCTGACGGCCGCCGCCTACTACCACCTCGTGGAAACCGGCGATAAGTCACTCGATGCTCCCCTGGGCGCGTTCAATGCCGCGTTCCAGCTCAAAGCCATGATCAACACCAGCAGCGACGACTCATGGCTCCTGCTGATGCGGGACATCGGCTACCCCAACCTCACCGCCTACGCCGCCACCCTCGGCATCACCTACGATCCCGAACAAAACCTGCTGGCACCGACGGACATGGCACGGCTCCTGGCGCAGCTCACCACGGGCAAGCTGCTCAACGCCGGTCACACCGCGGAGCTGCTCGGCTACATGCAGCACACCAATGACGAGGACCTCATCCCGGCCGCCGTCGCCCCCGGCATCACGGTCCACCACAAGTACGGCGTGGTGCAGGGCTACGTCCACGACGCCGCCCTGCTCAGCGCCGCCGACCGCTCCTACGCGGTGGTCATCTACACGTGGGGCCCGGACGACGCCGACAGTGCGGACCGCCTGGACCTCATCCACGACCTGACTCACCAGCTCACAGGCGCGCTTTTTGGGCAATAACGGGCCGGCAGGGGCCAGCTCCTGCGAGTGAGCTGTTAACAGGCTGAAAATCAACCGATCAGAGGTGGCGCAGGCTCCATTACGGGGGCAGGATGAAAGAAGCGGGAATAGTCTCAGCCGCAGCTGCCCGATGGAACCCCACGCCGTGGGGCCGTCCTCTGGAGGAGCACCAGATGTCCATTCCTTCTGAATCAAGAACGTTCAGTCGCCCCGACGCAGGGGCCTCTTGTCCAGCGCGCGGTCCAGCACGTCCCGCCGCGCCGCCCTGACGGGTCCGCACCAGCTCAACCGCCGGCCCCACACAACGGGGCACGGGTCCGGCCCGCACTACGGGCTGATCGAGGCTGCTGGGGCCCCGGAATTCCTCCCAGTCACATGTAGGAGACGCCGCAGTATTGGAGCAGGCCTAGGATCCCGCGAAGAGGACCGTGCAGATGCGCGGCTAGGGGAGCCTTCCGGAGCCGGGCTGTCCAGGGAGTCACCTTGACCCGCATCCTCATTGCAGAAGACGAAGAACGCATCTCCCGCTTCATCGAAAAGGGTCTGCGCGCGGCCGGCTACGTGCCCACGGTGGTCGCCGACGGCGTCACGGCCGTGGACTACGCCTCCAGCGGCGAATTTGATCTCCTGCTCCTGGACATCGGACTCCCCCGCCTGGACGGGTACGCCGTCCTCGCGGCGCTGCGCCGCGGCCAGGTGGGCATCCCGGTCATCTTCCTCACGGCCCGCGGATCATCCAGCGACACCGTCGCAGCGCTGGAGGGCGGCGCCGACGACTACATCGTCAAGCCTTTCCACTTCGAGGAACTCGTGGCCCGCATCAAGGCCCGGATCCGAAAGTCGGACACCGGCGATGTGCTGGCGGGAAGCGTCATGCGCTACGGGCACCTGGAGCTGAACCTGCTCACCCACTCGGTCAGCGTCGACGGCAGGATGGTGGAACTCTCTGCCCGCGAATTCGCGTTGGTGGAAATGTTCCTGCTCCACCCCGGGCAGGTCCTGAGCCGGCAGCAACTGCTCAGCCATGTCTGGGGCTACGACTTCGACGGCACGTCCAACGTGGTGGATGTGTACGTGCGCCAGTTGCGGATGAAACTCGGCGCGGACCGGATCCTCACCACCCGCGGCGCCGGGTACCGCCTCAGCTAGGTACAGCAAGCTGATCCGCGCAGGAAGGGAACAGAGTGGCCACCTTGGATGAACATCCCAGTGAAGACGGCCAGGCCGCGCCGGCGGTTGCCTTCCCTGAGGCGGAAACCCAGGACCCGTCCGGCTGGGGCGCAAAGATCCACTCGGTGCGTTTCCGGGTGGTGGCCGCCATGCTGGGCATGATGCTCGCCGGGGTGGTCACAGCCGGGATGGTCACGTTCGTGGTCCAGTTCCAGGACTCTGATGCCAGGACCGACCAGGCGGTTCTCGACAAGGCGAATGCCGTGGTCAAGGTCGTCCAGACAAAGAAGAAAACGTCCGGTGACTACGCCAACAGGACGTACGTCAGCGCCCTTCACGAGGCCGCGGAGGATATCGAGCCGCGCAGCAACGAGGTCATGGCAGGGATAGTGGATGGGCATGTGGCATGGACCGTTGAAGGCAACGGAGACAGCAACCTCCTGAACAACAGCATGTTGGCCGATGCTGCCCAGCTCAGCAACCCGGCCGGCGCGTCCTTCGGCGAGCTGAACTCGGACGGCCGTCCACTCAGGACAGTGGTGGTGCCCATGAAGGGCGCCCCCGGGACATTCTTCCTGGTCGGCCGGGACGCCGGCGATCAACGCGAGCACAACGCCAGCTCGGTGCGGACGTATTCGCTGGTGGCCCTCGGCATGCTCCTGGCTGCAGCGGTGATCGGCAGCGTGGTTGCGGGCCGGCTGCTCGATCCGCTCCGCCGTATGCGCGAGACGTCCCGGGCGGTGGGCCCGGAGGACCTCACGCAAAGGGTGACGGTGCGCAAGGGCGAGGACGACGTCACCCTGCTTGCCAAGACCTTCAACACCATGCTGGAAAGACTCGATGAGGGCGCCCAGCAACAGCAGCAGTTCCTGGACGACGCCGGCCATGAACTGCGGACCCCGCTGACCATTCTCCGCGGGCACCTCGAGCTCGTGACGGTCGATGACCCGGACGATGTTATAGCCACCAGGGACGTGCTGCTGGACGAGGTGGACCGGATGCAGCGCCTGGTGGACGACCTCCTGCTGCTCGCCAACTCCGGCGAGATCGGCTTCATCCAGCGTGAACCCGTCCGGGTCCCGGAGCTCCTGGATCAGGTCATGGAGAAGGTGCACGTCCTGGCCGACCGGCACTGGCAGATCGATGAAAGAGCCGACTACGTGGTGGAGGCGGATCCGCAGCGCCTCACCCAGGCACTGGTCCAGCTCGCCGCGAACGCCGTCAAGTACACCGGACCGTCCTCCACAATCGCGCTCGGTTCCCGGATTGAGCGCCCGACGTCGAACGACGGGACCTCGCTGCCCCCGCAGGACACCCTCGTGCTGTGGGTGCGCGATGACGGGATCGGCATCGCCGCCGAGGACCAGCAACGGATCTTCGAACGGTTCGGCCGGGCGCACACGGGCCGCGGCGTGGAGGGCTCGGGACTGGGCCTTGCCATTGTCGCGGCCATCGCCCAGGCACACGGGGGCGTGGCCACGGTGGAATCCGAATACGGCCACGGGGCCACGTTCCTGATCCGGATCCCCCTGCAGTCCTCCGGCGTCCGCGTCTGACCTGGTCCGCCGGCTGGCCCGCAGCCGCCCTCTGACCCCACCTCCCTTCTGGCCCGCACCTGCTGGTGCCCGTGCCTAAGCGCGGCGCCGCAAAAGCGGGCCCTTGGATGAGGAATCCTTAATCTTCCCCTCATCCCACCCTCACTCTCGGGGCGCACGCTGATGCTTAACATCAGACAGCACCTGCCCGGACACAGTCGCGATCGCGGCCTTGTCCGGGGGCACCGGGGGCGGGGGAGGATTGTTGTGGAGCCACTGCGGATAGTGCTGTACTCACATGATTCAGTGGGCCTGGGACATGTGCGTCGGAATCTGGCACTGGCCCACGCGCTGAACAATCAGCTTCCCGGGCTGATCGGCCGCCCGGTCACCGGAATCCTCATCACGGGCACAGCCCTCGCACCGGCGTTCGGGTTGCCCGAGGGGTGGGACTGGGTGCTCCTTCCCGGTGTGGCGAAGGGTTCCGCGGGCTACCTGCCGCGGAACCTGACCTTGCCCATGGGGGAGCTCGTGCCATTGCGGGCCAGGCTGCTGCAGGCAACACTCGCCGGCTTTTCCCCCCACCTCGTGGTGGTGGACCGGCACGCCACGGGCGTTCACGGCGAACTCGAAACAGCCTTGCGCCACGCCCGCACCGCCGGGCCCGTGCGCGTGGTGCTGGGCCTCCGCGAGGTCCTCGACTCGCCCGCCGCCGCCCTCGCCGAATGGGCCAGAGTGGGCGGTCCCCGCGTGGTGAAGGACCTGTTCGATGCCATCTGGGTCTACGGCGATCCTGCCGTCCACGATCCCGTAGCCGCCGGCGAAATACCGTTCGCCCTCCGAAAGCTCATCCGGTACACGGGCTACCTGGCCGTTGGGCGCCCTCCGGCCTCCGGCACCAGCTGCATGCCCGGGCGGTACTGCATGACGACGGTCGGCGGCGGCTCGGACGGCTATGCCCTGGCCCGCGTCGCCGTCGCCACGCCGGTCCCGGACGGGCTGGGACACCTCGTGGTCGCCGGGCCGCAGATGCCCGCCGAGCAGCTCAATGACCTCCGGCAGCGGGCCCGCCCCGGCGTCAAAGTGGTCGCCGCAGTCGATGACATCGTGTTCCACATCCGGCACGCCGGCGCCGTCGTGGCCATGGGCGGCTACAACACGGTGTGCGAAATCATGAGCACCCCTGTCCCGGCCCTGATCGTGCCCCGCACGCAGTCGCGCGCCGAGCAGCGGATCCGGGCCGAGTCCCTCGCCGCGGCCGGGTACCTGGAGCAACACGAGATTGGCACGCTGACGCCGGAGATCCTGGCGGCCTGGCTGGCCGCCCGGATCGGCACCACCGTGGACCGCCGTCGTGCGGTGCTGGACGGCCTGATCCGGGTTCCGCAGCTGGCCGCCGAGCTGCTGCGGCCGCTGGCCACTACCGTGCTGGCCCAAGCGGACCGGGACGGTGCCGATCAGGTCGCCGCCGAACGGGCCAGTGCCGAACAATTCAGCGCGGACGAAAGCGATGCCGCAGCGAGCGTGAAAGGTGCCAGCCGTGTCGCCGTTTGAACCCGGGACGGCGTACGTCCTGAAGATGTACCCGCGGTTCTCCGAAACGTTCATCGTTTCGGAGATCCTGGCCCGCGAGGCCGCCGGGGACCGGATCGAAATCTTCTCGCTCCGTCCCACCGACGACCCCCGGTTCCACCCCGAGCTCGCCCGGGTCCAGGCACCGGTGACGTACATTGACCGCCCCATCAAGACTGTGGCCCTGTGGGAGAGCCTCCGGATGGCCGACGCGGCCGGGCTCACAGCCGCCGTCGGCCGGAATTTGGGCGAACTCGCCGCCGCCTCGGCAGACGACGCCGTGCAGGCCATCAACCTGGCCACCGCGCTGCAGAACCGCAACATCCGGCACATGCACGTCCACTTCGCCTCGGGATCAACCACCGTGGCCCGGCTGACGTCCCTCATCACCGGCATCCCGTTCTCGTTCACCGCGCACGCGGTGGATATCTTCCATGAATCGGTCCAGGACGAGGACCTGCGGCTCAAGCTCGAGCAGGCCCACCACGCCGTGACCATCAGCCAGTACAACATGCGCTACCTGCGCCGCCGCTTCCCGTCCTCGACCGCCCGGCTCCATCTGGTGCGCAACGGCCTGGAGCTGGAGCGCTTCCCGTACCGGGAGCCCCGGCCGCTCGAAGCCACCCTCCGCATCGCCGCCGTCGGGCGCCTGGTGGAGAAAAAAGGCTTCCAGTATCTGCTGCCCGCGGCCGCCGAACTGCTGGACCAAGGGGTCAAACTGGACCTCCGGATCGCCGGGACCGGGCTCATGGCCGAAGAACTGGAGGCCGGCATCGGCCAGCTCCGACTCGGCGCCCATGTCCGCCTCCTCGGCCCGCAGACCCAGGACCAGGTCCACGAGCTGCTCCACTCCTCCGATGTCTTCGTGGCGCCCTGCGTCGTCGGCGCCGACGGCAACGCGGACGGCATGCCCACGGTCCTGCTCGAGGCCATGGCCACGGGCGTCCCCTGCGTCAGCACGTCCGTCACCGGGATCCCCGAAGTAGTCCGGAACGGCTCCACCGGGGTCCTGGTCCGGCCGGGCAACCCGCACGCCCTGGCCCGCGGCATCTGCCAGCTCGGCTCCCCGGCCACGGACAGGCTCGCCATGTCCCGCAACGCCCGCGCCCTGATCGAGGAGGACTACGACGTCCACCGCCAGGCCGAGCTCCTGAGGTCCCTCTCCCGTTCTGAAAGGAGAGTCGCATGACCCGCGTGGCCTATCTCTGCGCCGACCCCGGCGTTCCTGTCTTCGGCACCAAGGGCTCCTCCGTCCATGTCCAGGAAATCGTCCGGGCGTGGCGCGGGACCGGCGCCGCCGTCACCGTCTACTGCACCCTGCTCGGCACCGAGCGGCCCAGCGACCTTGCCGATCTCGACGTCGTCGAAGTCAAGCCGGAATCCGTCCCCGCCTCCGCGCGGGAACGGGCGGTCCAGGACGCCGCGCTGGGCCTGGCGGACGAGGTCCTGCGCAACGGCTGCGGGCTGTTCTACGAGCGCTATTCGCTGTTCAGCCCGGCGCTGTCCGTGGTGGCCCGCATCCTGGACGTGCCGTCCGTGCTGGAGGTCAATGCGCCGCTGATCGAGGAGCAGCAGCGGTACCGCCAGCTGCTCGACGTGAAGAAGGCTGAGACGGTGTTCCGCCGCAACGCCGCGACGGCCGACGTCGTGGCCTGCGTCTCGGATCCCGTGGTCCGCTGGGTGCGGGCGCGGGTGCCGACCGCCAGGACCGTGCTGGCGCCTAACGGAGTGAACGTCGAACGGATCACGGCCCGCCGCCCCGGCCGCCGGAATCCGGACCACCTCACCGTCGGGTTCGTCGGAACCTTGAAGCCCTGGCACGGTGTCCCCGGCCTGCTGCACGGTGTCGCCCTGGCCAACCAGCAGACCGCCGACCCGGGCCTGCGCTGGCAGCTCCATGTGGTGGGTGACGGCCCCGGCCGGCAGGACCTCGAACGCCTCGCCGAATCCCTCGGCGTGCCGACGGTTTTCTCGGGCCCCGTCGCGCCGGCTGCGGTGCCCGGCCTCCTGGCAGAATTCGACGCCGCCGCCGCACCCTATCCCCCGGACGGACCTGGCCAGGACGATTACTTCTCGCCGCTGAAGGTTTTTGAGTACATGGCGGCCGGGCTACCTGTAATCGCGAGCGCCGTGGGCCAGATCCCGTCCATCATCCAAGACGGCCGCACCGGGATCCTCGTCCCGCCCGGGGACCCCGCCGCGCTCGCGGACGCCCTCCTCCGGCTCGGCCAAGACCCGAATTTGCGGGAAAGGCTGGGGCTCGAGGCCCGCAACGACGCCGTGCAGCGGTTCAGCTGGAGCGGGGTGCTGTCCCGGATCACCGAGGCGCTGCCGCCTGCACGCAGACTGGCCAGGCAATGACCACCACTGCCAGGCATTCGCACCCCCGCAGCTGGCGGACCTTATGGCGACGGACCCGCACCAGCGCACCGGCTGAACTCTCACCGCTGCGGCGGACCTTGCGGTGCGTCCGCCCGCATTTGCGCGGGCACAGGCTGCTCATCACTTGGGGATTCATTGCTATGGCCGTGGAAATCCTCTTCCGGCTTCTTGAGCCGTGGCCGGTGAAAATCGTCCTGGACTCCGTCTCACACTCACTCGGCGCCAATCTGCGCAGGTCCCCGCTCAGCGTGGAGGCGAGCGCGGAGGTGCTGCTCCTCTGCGCCGGTGCGGTGGTTGTCATCTGCCTGATCCGGGCCGTGGCCGGCTACGTGTCCGCGATTTCGTTTGCCCTGGTGGGTACCCGGATTTCCTCCGAATTGCGCGCCCGAACCTTCCGCCACCTCCAGGGCCTGTCGATGCGCCACCACAGCCGCGCCTCCACCGGCGACACTGTCCAGCGGCTCGTCGGAGACGTGTCCCGGCTGCAGGATGTGGCCGTCACGGCGGGGCTCCCCCTCATCGGCAATTTCGTGTCGCTGATAGCAATGATGTTCATCATGCTCTGGCTCGATCCTTTGATCGCACTGGTGACGTTCGTGTCCATCGGGATATTCGTGTTGGTGTCCCGCAAGAACTCGGGATCGATTACTACCGCGGCCCGCAAGTCACGCAAGGGTGAAAGCGCCCTGGCCACCACCGCCGCCCAGACGTTGGGCGCAATGCGCGAAGTCCAGGCGTATGGACTCGAAGACACCCTCAGCTCGGGCTTCAGCAAGAGCAACCAGTCGGCACTTGGCTCCGGCGTGGTCACGCTGCGGCTGGCCGCCAGCCTGCAACGGAAGACCGACGTCCTGACGGGAATCGCGACGGCGGTGGTCCTGGCCGCCGGCGGATGGAGGGTGATGCAGCACGTGATGACCCCGGGTGATCTGGTCGTCTTCCTGACCTACCTGAAAACTGGGCTGAGGCCACTCAAGGATGTGGCCAGGTACACGAGCCGCATCGCCCGCGCGACGGCCTCCGGGGAACGGGTTGCGGACCTGCTTGAGGCCCAGAGTGACGTGCCCGAGTCACCGCACGCCGTCGCCCTCAAGAACCCGCACCCGGACATTGTGTTCGAGGACGTCTGGGCCGGCCACTTCGAGGAAACCGCGGTGCTCAAGGGAATCACCCTGACCATACCGGCGGGTCAGCACTGCGCCGTGCTGGGGCCCTCCGGGGCCGGGAAGTCCACGCTGGCAAGCATGATCCTTCGGATGGTGGACCCGTGGAAGGGGAATGTCAGCCTCGGCGGCGAGGACCTGCGGGACCTCAAGATCGCTTCCGTCCGCGCCCACGTCTCCATCCTGCTCCAGGACTCCGTGCTGTTCGGAACCTCCGTCCGGGAGAACATCAGGTTCGGCCGCCTCGATGCCACCGATGAGGAGATCGAAGCCGTGGCGGCCCTCGCCCAGGCCGACGGTTTTATCCGCGCACTGCCCCAGGGCTACGAAACCGTCCTTGGCGAGGCGGCCAACAATCTTTCCGGGGGCCAGCGTCAACGGCTGGCCGTCGCCCGTGCCATGCTCCGCAAGGCCCCGATCGTGATCCTGGACGAGGCGACCGCCGGGCTCGATCCGGCATCCCGGGATTCGGTCCTCAGCGCCCTGGACACACTCACCGAGGGCCGGACCTCCATCACGATCACCCACGACGTCAACTCGGCCCAATCGTGCGACCGGGTGATCTGGCTCGAAGACGGCCAAATCCTGGAAGACGGGCCGCCGCAGTCATTGCTGGCCGATCCGGATTCCCGCTTTGCCGGCTGGGTCCACAGGCAGCAGACCCCCGAGCCGGGTGAACTGTTCAAGGTGCCGACATGAGCACCCCGCAGGGACAAAGACTGCAGGAACAGTGGCTGCAGGCGCAGCGGCGCGACGCTGACCGTGACCTAGCGGCCCGTGACCCCCGGATCCCTGGCCTGAACTGGGTGCTCGACGACGAGCTGCTCTCCGAGCTACTGGGCGAAAGTGTCCGGATCATCAGGACCCGCTACAAACCGCACACCTCCGCCCTCGTCGCCTTCCGCCGGGCCGGCAGCGGCGGCAACGGCAGCTACGGCAGCGGCGCCGGCAGCTACGGCTGGGCATTGACCACAACACCGGAGCACGTCGGGAAACTGCAGCAGCGGGCAGACAGTTCGCAAAAGCGCGACGGCGGCATCCGGCGCGACGGCGGCATCCGGCTTGTCCAGCCCGACCGTCCGCACGGTGACGTCGTCGTGGCTGTCGGCCCCATCGAAGAGGACTGGCCGCTGCGCCCGAATCTGCGGTGGCTCCGGGACCAAGGACTCGGACGGCTCGGAGCGCTCCCCGCGGCAGGGCGCTTCCTGGACCCCCCGTTCAGCGTGCTGAGATACAACCCGGAGCGCAGGCTCGTTGTCAGGATCCCATCGGCGACACTGCCCGTCGTCGTCAAGACCGCCGTCCAAGCTGACGAAGCTGCCGAAGGCCTCCGCCTGCGGCAGCGGCTTCAGAGCCACGGCATCCCGGTCCTGCCCGAACTCGCCGACCCGGAATGCGCCGCGCACGGCATCAGCGCCTCCCCGGACTGGGGCCACGGAGACCTGGGCGGCGTCGACAACGATCCGGCCGCCTACCGGGCCGGCCAAGCCCTGGCGGCGATCCATGGAATGGACGCGGGAACCGGAGCGGACCCGATGGCGGACATGGAGGACCTTGTACGCCAGCTCATGGCCACGCGGTCCATGATCACTTGCCTGCTCCCCGGGCTCGAGGCTCCGGTGGACGCGCTCACCGGCCGGCTCCTGGCAGCTGTCGGCGCCGCCGGCCCCCGAAGGCAACAGCCGGTGATGGTCCATGGTGACTTTTCTGCGGACCAAGTACTGGTGGACGGCCCGGCCGTCCGCATCATCGATTTCGACCGAGTCAGGACCTCCGACCCGGCCAGGGACCTTGGGTCCTTTGCCGCGGTGGAGGACATCGCAGACCCCGCCGGCGTCGGGCCCGTCGCCGGCGGCCGCAAGACGGCCCAGCTGATCGACGGTTACCGCGAGGCCGGCGGGCACGTATCGCAGGCCAGGGTGGAGACCTGGGCGGCCTTCCGGTTGTTCCTGAACAGCGTCGACCCGTTCAGGAACCGGGCCAGCGACTGGCCGGCCGACACGAGCTGGCATATCCGCCGGGCCCTGGAGTTGATCGCATGAGCTGGCACCCGCCGCTTTGGAAATACACCGACGACGCCGGCACGGCGTGGCGCGTCCACAACGCGTGGCCCGATAAAGAACCCGGAGAATACTTGTTGGAGGTCCGGGCTGCAGAACGGCCCGGCGTTCGGGGAGCACATCTGAGCCATGGCCACTTTGAGATCCTGCCGGAGGACGATCCCGAACTGCCGGCCCTTCGGACCGAAAGACAGCGCGGGGAAATCATTTCCCACTGGCCCTACACGCGGGCGATCATCCGGGCGGAGGGATGCTACATCAAGGTCTTCCGGCCCGGCAGGGCCGCGGTCCCTGCCGAACGGTACGCCCAGATGGACCTCCTGCTGGACGCCGGCGCCTTTACGGCGCCCGAGGTGCTTCAGAGCTCCCCGGACACCCTCGTTTTGAGCGCCCTCTCCGGACCGACGCTCGGCGAAATCGGCGAGGACTACGTCACGATCGGCGACAAGGAGTTTGCCGGCGCATGGGAAGAATGGTCCAGCGCCTGGCTCGCCCAGCTGAGCGCGGCGTCTGACGTCAGCAGACAAACCGTTCTGGGCGCCCTGCCGGTCCATTCACCGGAGGTGGAAGCGAGGGGCGTGGCCCGTTGGTTGAAACTATGGCTGCGCCACACAGAGAATGTTCCGGAATTGTCCACCCAACGCGGCACCTTGATCGCCATGGCAGATTACGTCACGGCGAACCTGCTCGGCTCGGTACCGGATGCGCTGGTATGGGCCCACGGAGACCTGCATGACCGGCAGATCATCGCTGGCGACGGCCGGTCCCCGTTCGGGCTGCTGGACTTCGACGATACTGCCCGGGCCGAGGCCGCCCGCGACCTCGCCTATCTGGATTTCCATCTGGAGCGGCGCATGTGGCGCAGTAACCTGACGCCGGCGCGATACCTTAAGGCCCACACAAAGGTGCTGGCCGTGGCCGAGCAATTGCAGGTCAGCCAGGATCGGTTCGATGCCTACTCGGACGCACGCTGGCTGCGGCTGGCCTGTTCTTCGCTCCCTTCGGGCTCATCGCTGGCGACCCGCGTTCTCGAGGACCGGGTAAGGCATCGTCAGTCCTTCGGATCCACCGTCCTGGCCAGCAGCCGGCCCCTCGGATCCCGGAGCTGATCCCCATGGGCTGGCACCCGCCCGTCCCGGCCGCCATCCTGGATGCTGACAACACCGAATGGCAGGTCATCCGCTCCTGGCCCGACGACTCCGCGGAGGACTATGTCCTGGAGTTGGGGGTTCCCGGCCGGGCAGGGGTCCGGGCAGCCCACCTCCGGGCGGGCCAGCTGGAGCTCCTGCGGGACGGCCGCGACCGGCGTCTCCCCGCCCTGAAGCGCGCGTCGCCGCTGGGGGTGGTGGTGGTGCACCGGGCCTACAAGCGTGCCGTGGTCAGAGCCGGGGAGCACCACCTCAAGCTCTTCCGGGCCCGCCAGTCCGACGAAGCGGTGGGCAGGCACGAACGGATGAACGAGCTCCTCGGCGCAGGGGACTTCCTCACACCGGAAATTGTTTCCTCCACCCCTGGCTGCCTCACCCTCATGACGCTGCCCGGCCGTTCCCTGTTCGAGCTGGGAATCGACCCCGCGGTCAGCGATGTGGTCTTTGAAAATGCCTGGCAAAAATGGTCCCGGGCCTGGGTCCGGCAGCATTCCCTGGCCTTGGCGCCCGCGCACCGCCCCACTCTCGAGGCGCTCCCTGTCCGGACGGCCGCCGTCGAACTGGCGAGACTGCAACACACGGTGCACCTGTGGCTGGTGCACGCCGGGGACATTCCGGCGGCGCAAGCGGAGCGCGCGGCCGTCCGCGGGGCCGCGGGGCAGGCCGCCCAAAAGCTGCTCCGGACCGATCCGGATCCGCTGGTTTGGTCGCACGGGGACCTTCACGACAAGCAGATCTTCACCCTGGATCCCGGCGCTCCCCTGGGCCTGCTGGACTTCGATGAAGCCTGCCGCGCCGAGGCCGCCGCCGACCTCGGCAACATCGCCGTGCACCTTCAGCTGCGCCTGCACCAACACCGCCTGACCGCCGAAAGGTACCAAACCGCCCGCCGCCACGTCATCGCCACGGCCGAGGAACTGCATGTCACCCCGGCGCGCTTCGACGCCTACGCCGCCGCGACCCGCCTGCGGCTCGGCTGCCTGTATTCCTTCCGGCCGCAGTGGGCCGACCTGGCGGAGGACTTCCTCGTTCCGGATGGTGAACAGGCCCTGGCGGCGGGAGTTCCGGCCGCTAAAGTGGAGCCCACGTACTGACTGCACACCAGATCGAAACCACCCCACACCGAACCACCCCACACCGAACCACCGAACCACCGCGCATTGCGCCGAACCGGGAGGACCGCTGGCATGGCTTACATCAAGGTTGGAACCGAAAACAGCACAGACGTTGAGCTCTACTACGAGGACCACGGATCCGGCCAGGCCGTGGTCCTTATCCATGGCTACCCGCTGGACGGCTCGTCGTGGGAAAAGCAGACCGCGGCGCTTCTCGGCGCGGGCTACCGTGTGATCACCTACGACCGGCGCGGCTTCGGACAGTCCAGCAAACCCACCGAGGGCTACGACTACGACACGTTCGCGGCGGACCTCAACACCCTCCTGACCACCCTCGACCTGAACGACGCCGTGCTGGTGGGCTTCTCCATGGGCACCGGCGAAGTGGGCCGCTACCTCGGAACCTACGGGTCCGCCCGGGTCTCGAAAGCGGTGTTCCTGGCCTCGCTGGAGCCGTACGTGCTGCAGGCCGAGGACAACCCCGATGGTGTCCCGCAGTCGGTGTTCGACGGGCTGATGGAGGCCGTGACGGCGGACCGGTACGCCTTCTTCACGGAATTCTTCAAGAACTTCTACAACAGCGACACTTTCCTGGGCACTCCCCGGCTCAGCCAGGAGGTCCTGAACGCGGGCTGGAACCTCGCCACCGGGGGTGGGCCCACGGCGTCGTCGGCGGCGCAGCCAACCTGGCTCACGGACTTCCGAGCCGACATCCCCAAGATCGATGTCCCGGCCCTCATTGTGCACGGCACGGCGGACAACATCCTGCCGATCGACGTCGCCGGCCGCCAGTTCGCCAAGGCGCTGCCGAGTGCCGAGTACGTGGAGATCGACGGCGCCCCGCACGGCATGCTGTGGACCCACGCCGCGGAGATCAACGAGGTTCTGCTGCGGTTCCTGGCGAGCTGACCGGGAATTTACATCGAGGATCTGGCACATGCTTCTGGAAGACTTCAACGCTGCCGGACGCGAGGAGGCCGCGGCCGCCCTGCGTCCCTGCCTGGACGTTGGGCGGTGGATTGAGGAGATCGTCTATTCCCGGCCCTTCGGCAGCACCCGAAGCCTCCTCGAGGCCGCCCGCCGCGCCGCGGAACCCTTTACGGACGCGGAGGTGGAAGCCGCCCTGGCCCACCATCCCCGGATCGGCGAACGGGCCGCGGGAGACAGCACGGAGGCCCGGCTCTCGCAGGCGGAGCAGGCCACTCTTGGCGCCCCGGATCCGGCCGTCGCGGCAGCCCTCGCCGAGGGGAACCGGAGCTATGAACAAAAATTCGGCCAGGTATTCCTGATCCGTGCGGCCGGCCACAGCCGGGAGGAGATCCTGGCCGCCCTCAACACCAGGCTCGCCCACACTCCCGAAGAGGAACGGGCGGTCATCGGCCTGCAGCTGCGCGAAATCGCAGTACTCCGACTCGAAGGACTGATCGGCGAATGAGCACTTCCCACATCACCACCCACGTCCTGGACACCGGCTCCGGCAAACCCGCCGCGGGCGTCGCCGTCACCCTGGACAGGCTGGACGGCGAGCGCTGGGTCAGGATTGCGGCCGGTGCCACGGATGAGGACGGGCGCGTCACGTCGCTTGGCCCCGACAGCCTGGGCTCCGGCACGTACCGGCTGGGCTTCGACACCGGAGCCTATTACGCCGCCGCCGGGACCGAGACGTTCTTCCCCGAAGTCACCCTGGTTTTCGCTGTGTCCCCATCGCAGTCCCACTACCACGTCCCCCTGCTGCTCAGCCCCTTCGCCTACTCCACCTACCGCGGCAGCTAGTGGCACATGGGCATTAGCGGAGTGCCGGGCACGACGGCGGTGCTGCTGGCCGCCGGCGCCGGGACGCGGCTGGGGCGCGGGCCCAAGGCGCTGCTCCGCTTCCGTGGGCGCACGCTGGTCGAAGTGCTCGCTGACGTGCTGCTAGCGGGCGGCTGCCGGGAGGTGGTGGTGGTGCTTGGCGCGGATGCGGCAAGGGTCCGCGCCGCCACCGACCTCGGCCGGCACCGGGTCATCGACAACCCGCACTGGGCCAGCGGGATGGGCAGCTCGTTCCGGGCCGGTATCGCCGCGGCGGCCCTGGAGGCCCATGTGCTCATTGCGCTGGTGGACCAGCCCGGCCTGACCAGGGAGACCGTCACCCGGCTGCTGACGTCGCACCGGCCAGGCCGGGTGACGGCGGCCGCCTACCGCGACGCGGACGGGAAACTGCAGCGGGGACATCCGCTGCTGCTCGATGCCGGGCTTCGCACCGAAGCCGCGGAAACCGCTACGGGCGACGCCGGAGCGCGCGTCTTCCTGCGGGCGCACCCGGACCTGATTGATCTGGTGGACTGCAGCGACCTCTCCGGCGGCGAGGACCTCGACTCCCCCGAACAGCTGCACCTTCTCGACTAAAGACAACGCGGGGTCAGATACGGCCCATTAAGGCCCCCTCGATGGGCCGTGTCTGACCCCGCGCTGGTTTTAGCGCGAGTGAGCTAACAGTTCCTGCAGGCCGCGCTTGAAACCGGACCGGCCGCCGTGGGCCGGGTGCCTGATTTTTGGGGCGTCCAGGCCGCTGCGCTGCAGGCTGCGGTGCGCCACATTGCCCACGGCCACCACAGTTTCGATGGAAAACGCCTCGATCAGCGCCTGCCAGAACGGAGTTCCAAGGTCAGCCTCGGACGCCCTCGGCGTGCGGTTGGACAGCGGCCGCCCGGGCACGTGGGTGTGCCACGGGCAGGCGCTCCACAGCAGGGGCAGGAACTCCAGCTCGGCCAGGACCTGCCACATCACCGTGGCCGTCGGCTCGGCGGCTATGCCTTCGGCGTCTGCCGGAAGCACGTACCCCTTCCCGGGCCCAAACAGCCCAAACCCGTTGGCAGGGCCTTCGAACATGGACCGGTTCGTGAAGGGAATCCCGGTGATCCTCATGCCCCTGTACCCGGGGGCTTCGCCCAGCAGCAGGACCTTTGGGGCGCGGTCCTGCATCTCCCGCAGATAGAGCTCCAGGTTCCGCCGGCGCTGCGCATTTCCAGGCACGGTGTGATCAAAGAAGTTGTTGCACCCCGGCCCCGTTTCGACGGCCGCGAGACGGTCAACGAAGCCGTCGATGGAGGAAACAGTCATTTGTCGGCCCTTGGGGACACCCGGCAGAATAAGCGCCCTACCAGCGGGGGTGGATCGTTTCGCGGAAGTAGCGGTCATAGATTTCGCGGACGCCGACGTCGAACGTTGCGTCAATGCCGCTGACACCCGCCGCGGCGGCATTGGAGCGCGCCTGGTCCACGTTCCGCGCGCCCGGGATCACCGTGCTGACGCCGTCCTGCGCCGCGATCCAGGCGATGGCCGCCTGGGCGGTGCTGACGCCGTCGGGCACCAGTTCCTCGAACTCGGCCACCGCTTTGAGGCCTTCCCCGAAGTCCACGCCGGAGAAGGTTTCCCCGACGTCGAACGCCGATCCGGTGCGGTTATAGTTCCGGTGATCGTCCTCCGCGAAGGACGTCTCCGCGGTGTATTTGCCGGAGAGCAGCCCGGAGGCGAGCGGGACACGGGCGATGATGCCCACCCCGGCGGCCTCGGCGGCGGGCAACACTTCATCCAGCGGCTTGAGCCGGAAGGCGTTGAGGATGATCTGCACGGTGGCGGTGCCGTCGTGGCGCATTGCTTCGAGGGCTTCCTCGGTCCGCTCCACGCTAACGCCGTAGTTGCGGATGGCCCCCTCGGCCACGAGCGTGTCCAGCGCGTCGTAGACCTCGTTGTTGCTGTACACCGCGGTGGGCGGGCAGTGCAGCTGGACCAGATCCAGCTGCTCGACGCCCAGGTTGCGCCGCGACCGGTCGGTCCATTCGCGGAAGTTGGCGAGGTTGTAGCTCTCCGGCCGCTGCTCCACCCGCCGGCCCATCTTGGTGGCCACCGTGATGTCCAGGCCGGGGTTGCCGGCCAGGAACGCGCCGATGGCCTGCTCACTGCGGCCGTCGCCATAGACGTCCGCGGTGTCGAAGAACGTGACGCCCGCTTCGACGGAGGCCGCCAGGATGGCCTGCGCCTGCGCGGGGTCCACGTTGCCCCAGTCCGCGCCAAGCTGCCACGTCCCCAACCCGACGGTGGAGACGTTTCGTCCGGTTTTGCCCAAGATTCGTTGTTCCATCGTCCGACTATAGGCCGTTGGCGGCCTCAAAGCGGAGGAACCAGCCCTGCTTCCTTCAGGCCCAGATAGATCTTGTCCCGGGAGATGGGCAGCTGGGAAAACCTCACGCCGGTGGCGTTCCGGATGGCGTTCGCGAGCGCCGGCGCCACCGGATTGAACGGGCTCTCGCTCATCGACTTCGCGCCCAGCGGGCCCAGCTTGTCGCTGGTGTCGGCGAAGTACACCTCGCTGCGCGGCACGTCGGCAAAGGAGGGGACGTGGTACTGCCGCAGGACGTCGGTGGTGACGCGGCCGGCGTCGTCCA
Organism: Arthrobacter sp. 01L42; assembly: GCF_056400005.1. Classification (NCBI taxonomy): domain Bacteria; kingdom Bacillati; phylum Actinomycetota; class Actinomycetes; order Micrococcales; family Micrococcaceae; genus Arthrobacter; species Arthrobacter sp. 01L42. Next base: position 147,835 of record NZ_JBFTSL010000006.1, read on the forward strand.
CTGTGACCTCCTCGTAGAGCGCAGAGCCGAGGGCCTGCGCGATCCCGCCTTCGATCTGGCCGCGGCACTGGCGCGGATTGACCACCACGCCGGCGTCGGCCGCCTGCACGCTCTGCAGGATCCGCAGCTCCCCCGTCCCGGTGTTCACCGCCACCCGGAAGCCCTGGACATTGAACGCCACGGAACGCGGCGTCCCGCCCCAACGCCCCTCGGCGGCGAGCTCGACGCCGGCCTGCTCCGCGGCGCCGTAAATTTCCGTCAGGGGCACCCGGGTTCCCTCGCAGACCACAGCGTCCCCGTCCAGGACGCAGCCGGAGGGCGGCACGCGGCGGAGGCCGGCGGCGAAGGCGCGGATGCGGAGGGCAAGGTCCTCAGCGGCGGCCAGCGTCGCCTTGCCGGCCACCACGGTGCCGGCAGATCCGAACGCGCCGGAATCGTGGTCCACGAGGTCGGTGTCGGACTGCCGGAGGGTGACGCGGGCGGCGGAGGTGGACAGCGCGGTGGCCGCGAGCTGCGCGTGGACCGTGGTGGTGCCGTTGCCGAATTCTGCCGTCCCGACGTCGGCGGCGTAGGTCCCGTCGGGCAGGAGCCGGAGCCTGGAGTGAGCAAAGTGGCCGCGTGGCGGGACGGTGTCGATCATGGACAGGGCAGTCCCCTCCCCAACCACCCAGTCCGGTCCCGGGCTGTCGAGGCCGGCCGCGCGCCAGCGTTCCCGTCCACGGGCCAGGGCGTCCTCCACCAGCTTCGTGCACTGGTCCAGGCCGTAGCTGCCGTAGCGGACGTCCTCCTGGGGCTCGTCGCGGATGGACAGCATGTCGTCGCCTTCCCGGACCATGTTCCGGCGGCGGAACTCCAGGGGGTCCATGCCGATCCCTGCCGCGAGCTCGTCGATGCCGGATTCGATCGCGAAGATCATCTGGCTGAGCCCGTAGCCGCGGAAGGCACCGGACGGCACCGTGTTGGTGTACACGGCGTGGGCGTCCACTTTCTTGTTGGCGCATTTGTACACCGCCAACGACTCACCGCAGCCGTGGAACATGACCCCGGTCGCGTGGTTGCCATAGGCGCCCGTGTTGGTGAGCACCTCCAGCTTCAGTGCGGTCAGCCGCCCGTCGCGGCTGGCGCCGGCCTTGAGATGGATGGTGAAGGGATGCTTGGTGGTGGCGGCGGTGAACTGTTCGGTCCGGGTGAATTCAAGCTGCACGGGGCGGTTGAGCTTCAGGGCGGCCAGCGCCACGACGTCCTCGGTGAGCACCTCTTGTTTGCCGCCAAAACCGCCGCCCACCCGTCCGGCCACCACCCGGATCTGCTCTTCCGGCAGGCCGAACACCCGGCCCAGGGTGCGCCGCACCAGGAACGGGACCTGGCTGGAGGTGCGGATCAGCAGCCGCCCGTCACCGCCGATCGAGGCGATGGAGGCATGGGTTTCGAGCGCCATGTGCTGCACCCGTTGAGTCCGGTACGTGTGTTCGTGGATGAAGTCCGCCGCGGCGAACCCGGCCGCCATATCGCCGAGCTCGGAATGCACTTCCGCGACGACGTTCCGCTCCGGCCGGCTGATGCGGGCCGTGGTTGCGTCCTTGTCCCCGTGGAGGGCGGGGGCGCCGGGGAGCATGGCGTTCTCCGGGGTGAAGACCGCGTCCAGCACCTCGTAGTCGACCTTCAGGGCCCGCACGCCTGCCTCCGCTGCCGCCACGGTGTCGGCGACGACGGCGGCGACGCGCTGGCCGGTGAACCGCACGACGTCGTCAAACACGCGGGTGTCGTCCGGGTCGTCGGTGTAGAGCTCGTGCTGCGCGGTCGAAAACAGCTGCCCCGGGGAGTCCTCGTGGGTGAAGACGGCCGCTACGCCGGGAATCGCCAGCGCGGCTGCTGCGTCAATGGAGCGGATCCGGGCGTGGGCATGCGGGGAGCGCACCAGTTTCGCGTGAAGCAGCCCGGGCAGTTCTTCGGCCGGGACGTCGAGGGTGTAGCGGGCCTGCCCCGTGACGATGGCGAGACCGGCGGGCGCGGGAGCGTCATCGCCCAGTTGTCCCTGGCGCGGCTCCGGCCGGCCGGGCCCCTCAGAAGAGGTGACCGGGCGGCTCCCCCTCCCGCAGACGGCGTCCTCGATGGCCGTGTACCCGGTGCACCGGCACAGGTTGCCCTTCAGGTTCCGCGGCAGGTCCGCCCTCTGCTCCTCATCGAACGTCGCTGCCGTCATCACCATGCCGGCCGTGCAAAAGCCGCATTGGAAGCCCTGCCGGTCCAGGAACTGCTGCTGCATCGGATGAAGCGCGGTGCTGTTGGGGTCACCGGGTCCGCCGGCGGCGCTGGCGGCGCTGGCGGCGCYGGCGGCGCTGGCGGCGGCCAATCCTTCCACCGTGGTGACCGCCCGGCCTTCCGCGCGGACGGCGGGATAAATGCAGCTGTGCACCGGGACCCCGTCCACGTGCACCGTGCAGGCGCCGCAGTCGCCGGCGTCGCAGCCCTTCTTCACGCCCAGGTTCCCCTGTTCGCGAAGGAACGTGCGCAGGCACTGGCCGGGGCGGGGTTCGGCCTGCGCCGGGACACCGTTGATCTCGATTCTCATGCCCAGGCACCTTCCGTCCGGGGTCCACCGTTCAGGGTCCCGCCCCGCGGCGGCCAGAAGTCGCCGGAGACGCGCAGCGGATCGCGGCCTGCCGGGGCGGTGAGTTCAGCCCGGATCTCGTGGGCCAGGCGGTACGTCATGTCCTTGCGCCAGGCGGGCAGGCCGTGGACGTCGTCGTGGTAAAGCGCATCCGGGATCGCGGCATCCAGGGCCTCGGAGAGAGCATCAGTGAGGTCGTCGGCGAGCGCCGCCGCCGAGGACGTCAGGCGCAGCTGCACCGGGCGTTTGGTTGCTGCCGTGACGGTCAGGACCAGGTCGCCGTCGGCGTCGAGCCTTCCGATCAGCAGCACCGCGGACCGGCCCAGGTTGCTCAGCGACAGCCGGCGGAAGGCCACCCGGGAGGACAGTGCCGCCGCCGGCAGGCTCACGCTGCGCAGGAGCTCGCCGGGAGCGAGGCAGTTCGTTCCGTCGCCCGTGACGAGCTCCAGCACGGGGAGCGTGCGGTGGGCGCCGCCAGGGCCCAGAATGGTGGCCGTGCCGTCGAGCGCCGCGCAGAGCGAGATCATGGGCCCGGCCGGCAGGGAGGTGCACAGGTTGCCGCCCACCGTGGACATGGTCCAGACCTTGAAGGAGGCCACAAAGGACTCGCAGCAGGGCCGGATGAGCTCCACTCCGGGCCAGACCGCGGCCAGTTCGCGGCCGGGGCCCGAATCGGGGAACGATTCAGAGAACGCAGCCAGCTGCGCGATGGTGCAGGTTGCCGCCAGCTCGATGCCGGCCGCCGAGACGGCCAGGGGTGTCCAGTCCGTGGAGCCGAGGTCCAGCAGACGCCGGAGCGGTTCCGGTCCGTTGCCGGGGCTCCCTGAGGAGAAGATCACGGTGCCGCCCGCGAGCCAGGCGTCACCCTCGCGCCACTGCGCCGGATCCGCGGTGCGGACCACGGCCTCGACGGTGTTCAGGTCCATGCGGCCTCCTGGGGTTGCAACATGCCGGCGCTAATACTCGGTCCGGGACTCGAGCGAGTTCCAGGCGGTGAAGGGATCCAGGGCCGCGGGGGCTTGCGGGCCGGTCAGTTCCAGCCTGCCCACCGGCATGAGCGCGTCTCGCTGATCGTTTTCGAAGTATTCGTAGAAGACGGCGTCATCGAACCCCGCGGACGCGGCATCGTGCCTGTCCGCGGCGAACACCACGCGCGACACCCGCGCCCACAGCGCGGACGCCAGGCACATGGGGCACGGCTCGCAGCTGCAGTAGAGCGTCGCCCCGCTGAGCTCGAACGTGCCCAGTTCGCTGCACGCCCGCCGGATGGCCGTGACCTCGGCGTGCGCCGTGGGATCGTTGGCGGCGGTGACGCGGTTGGCGCCTTCGAACACCTGCCCGTCGGCGGTAACCACCACTGCGCCGAACGGGCCGCCGCCGTTCAGGACGTTGGCCATGGCCAACTCGATGGATCTCGCCAGGAACTTCTGGGCCGTATCGGTCGTCGTCATGCTGCCACTCCCTGCCTGCGGAAGCCGGTACACCGTAGCGGGAATGCAACGGACGGATGCGACGGTGACAGTCTTCAGCATGTGCCTTGAAGGTTGCGCCTGGTAGATAGCTTCCCGGGTCCGGGCTGCCCGCCGTTGGCAAGATTGAGAGTAGCACCGGGGCCCGCGCACAGCGCGGCCTATTTCGTGGAAGCCCGGGTTCAGTTATGTGAAATCTCCTTATCCGGGTCTTCACGCCAATCCCGGGCCATCCTGGCCACACTCGATTTTTCCGAAAAGTGATGTACACCAAGCCGGGGCCCGGCTACGCTTGAGCCCACTTCGTGGCCCGGGAGTCGGAGCCCCGGCCACGTAACCTGGGAGCAGCAGGCAGGGTCGTAATGAGCTGGCATCAATTGATGTCGGCTCTTTTTTGTGGACGGACGGAACAAGAACGGACGGAACAAGAAACGCGCGGGAAACGGCGCTTAATTTCTATGTGGGACTGTGGTGCCGCATACCTGAAGTTGGGAATCAGACCATGAGCAACAAGATCGTCCTCGGCCAGAACCAGTACGGAAAAGCCGAAGTCCGGGTCGTCAAGATCACCCGGGATACCCGCCGCCATGAGATCGAAGACCTGAACGTCACCTCGCAGCTGCGCGGGGACTTCGCGGCGGCACACCTCGACGGCGACAACAGCCACGTGGTGGCCACGGACACCCAAAAGAACACGATCTACGCGTTCGCCCGGGACGGCATCGGCGCCCCGGAAACCTTCCTACTGCGGCTCGGCAAGCACTTCACCTCGAACTTCGACTGGGTCACAGGCGGCCGCTGGGCGGCCGAGTCCTACAAGTGGGACCGGATCCAGGCCCACGGCTCCGGGCACCACCACTCCTTCGTCCGCAGCGGCCAGGAGGTCCGCACCGCGGTCCTGGTCCGCGACGGCGGGGCAGAGCACCTCATCGCCGGGCTGAAGGACCTCACCGTGCTGAAGTCGACCCAGTCCGGGTTCAGCGGCTTCCCGCGGGACAAATACACCACCCTCCCGGAAACGGCGGACCGCATCCTCGCCACGGACGTCTCGGCCCGCTGGCGCTTCAGGACCGGCACCGACTTCGGCACGTTCGACTTCAACAAAAGCTACGAGGACGTCAAGGCCCTGCTGCTGGAGGCTTTCAGCGAGAAGTACTCCCACGCCCTGCAGCAGACCCTCTTCGACATGGGCGCCAAGGTCCTGGCAGCGCACCCCGAGATCGACGAGATCAAATTCTCCATGCCCAACAAGCACCACTTCCTCGTTGACCTCTCGCCCTTCGGCCTCGACAACCCCAACGAGGTCTTCTTTGCCGCCGACCGCCCCTACGGCCTGATTGAGGCAACGGTCCAGCGTGAAGACACCAGCCCCGCCGAAATCGCCTGGCACGGGATCGCCGGCTTCTGCTGACGCCACGGATCGCCGGGACCGCCGCCGCTGGCGGTGCCTAGGAGTAGTGTGAGCGGCCAAAGAGAAGTGTGAGCGGCCCAGGAAGGACCAGAATATGACTCTCGTCGTCACCGATCCCCACCCCGTCGACCGGGCCGGAGAAATCCTGACCCCGGAGGCTCTCGCCTTCGTCGAAGAACTCCACGTCCGCTTTGCCGGGACCCGCGCCGAGCTACTCAAGGCCCGCGCCCGCAAGAGGGAACACGTGGCCCTGACCGGCCGCCTGGACTTCCTGCCGGAGACCGCAGAGATCCGCGACGCCGACTGGAGCGTGGCTGCAGCGCCCGCGGCCCTGCAGGACCGCCGGGTCGAAATGACCGGGCCGGCCGCCCCGGCCAAAATGGCCATCAATGCGCTGAACTCCGGCGCCAAGGTGTGGCTCGCCGACCTCGAGGACGCCAGCACGCCCACCTGGGCCAACGTGGTCGAATCGATCCTCAATCTCCGGGACGCCGCCGACGGCACCCTGAAATACACCTCGCCCGAAGGTAAGGAATACGCGCTGCGCACCGACGCCCCGCTCGCGGTGGTGGTCACCCGGCCACGCGGCTGGCACATGGGCGAACGGCACCTGCTGATCGGCGGGGAACACACCATCGGCGCCCTGGTGGACTTCGGCCTGCACTTCTTCCACACCGCCAAGCGGCTCGTGGCAAACGGTCACGGACCCTACTACTACCTGCCCAAGATGGAGAGCCACCTCGAGGCCCGGCTGTGGAACAAGATCTTCGTCTTCGCCCAGGACTACGTCGGCATTCCGCGGGGCACCGTCCGCGCCACCGTCCTGATCGAGACTATCCCGGCAGCGTTCGAGATGGACGAGATCCTCTTCGAACTCCGCGACCACGCCTCCGGCCTGAACGCCGGCCGCTGGGACTACCTGTTCAGCATCATCAAGTACTTCCGCGACGCCGGTGCGGACTTTGTGCTGCCCGACCGCGCCACCATTGCCATGACCGCGCCGTTCATGCGGGCCTATACCGAGCTCCTGGTCAAGACCTGCCACCGGCGCGGCGCCTTCGCGATGGGCGGCATGGCAGCGGTGATCCCCAACCGGCGCGAACCCGACGTGACAGCCCAGGCGTTCGAGAAGGTACGCGCGGACAAGACCCGCGAGGCGAACGACGGCTTTGACGGCTCCTGGGTGGCGCACCCGGACCTGGTGCCGGTCTGCCGCGAGGTGTTCGACGCCGTCCTGGGCGGTCGGCCCAACCAGCTGGACCGACAGCGCCCGGAGGTCAGCGTCACCGCGGAACAGCTCCTGGACATCCGTTCCGCCCAGGGCCAGGTGACTGAGGCCGGCCTGCGTTTGAACCTCTACGTCGCCGTGGCATACACCGCCGTCTGGATCTCCGGCAACGGCGCCGTGGCCATCCACAACCTGATGGAGGACGCCGCGACGGCGGAAATCTCGCGGTCCCAGGTCTGGCAGCAGATCCGCAACCGTTCGGTGCTTGCCGACACCGGCCGGACCGTCACCCGCGAGCTGGTGTCCGCCCTCCTGGCCGAGGAAACCGGGAAACTCCGGGCCGAAGTGGGCGAGGACGCGTTCGCCAAGCACTACCTGCCCGCCAGCAAGCTCATCGGCGGACTCTGCCTGTCCGAGGACTACACCGATTTCCTCACCACGCCGGCGTACGAGCTGGTGGGCTGAAATCATGGCAGCCTCCTCGGCCAGCGCCGGGCAGCATCCACGGAGCCGTTCTTCGGGGCATTCAACCGGCCATTCACCTGGCCGTTCATCGAACCAACCAAAGAGCCGTTCACCAAGCCAGGGTCCGGTGAGGCCGGCGCTCTCGGCGGCGGACCTCGCCCGGATCGATGAGCGGCTCGCGGCCACCGACCGGCTGCTGGAGCGTGGCTATCCGGGCGACGACGGCTCCCGTCAGCCGGTGCACACCGTCTACGTTCCGGCCGACCGTTTCGGCCCGGACTTCACCGCGGACTGGGGCGCCCAGGCGTTGGCCGCGGTCGAGGCCCGGGGCGGACTGGAACGGCTCGGCACCCTGCTCGGCCAGGACCCCGAACTGGCCGCCGCCGTCGCAGCGCGGGTCCGGGAAAAGCTCACACGTGAGCCGATCGAGGACCTCCGGCTGGACTTTGAGGACGGCTTCGGGGACCGGGGCGACGACGCCGAGGACGCCGCTGCCGTTGCCGCGGCGTCCGCCGTGGCCGCCGCCGTCGCCGCCGGTACCGCGCCGCCGTTCATCGGGATCCGCTTCAAGTGCTTCGAGGCCGCCACCCGTGCGCGGGGTCTGCGGACCCTGGATCTTTTCGTGTCGCAGCTGGCCGCGGCCGGCGAACTCCCGGACGGGCTCATCCTCACCCTGCCCAAGGTCACCACGGTGGCCCAGGTGGAGGCCATGGCCTTCGCCGTGTCCCGCCTCGAGGAAGTCCACGCGCTCACTCCGGGCCGGCTCCGCTTTGAGGTGCAGGTGGAAACGCCGCAGCTGATCCTGGGCCCGGACGGAACCTCCCCGGTGGCGCGCCTGCCGCACGCAGTGCCGGGCAGGATCAGCGGGCTGCACTACGGCACCTACGACTACTCGGCATCGCTGCAGATCTCCGCCGAATACCAGTCCATGGAACATCCCGTGGCGGACTTCGCCAAAGAAGTCATGCAGCTTGCCGCGGCAGGCACCGGGATCCGGCTCTCCGACGGCTCCACCAACATCATCCCGGTGGGCGGGAACGTGGAGCAGGCCTGGCAGCTCCACGGCCGGCTGGTCCGCCGCTCGCTGGAACGCGGCTACTACCAGGGCTGGGACCTCCACCCGGCGCAGCTGCCCAGCCGGTTCGCCGCGACCTACGCCTTTTACCGGCAAGGGCTCCCCGCCGCCGCTGCCCGGCTCCGCCATTACGTGGAACAAACCGCCCGCGGCGTCCTGGATGAACCCGCCACCGCCCGCGCCCTGGCGGCCTTCGTGCTCCGCGGCGTCCAGTGCGGCGCCGTCGGCGCCGACGAAGTCCTGGCGCTGGCCGGCGTCGGGCTCCCCCAACTCACCGTGCTGGCCCATCCCCGGCTGGCCGCAACCGCCGCCTCCTCAGCAGAAGGAACGCACCCATGAGCAACTATTTTTACCCTGAGGGCGGGCTTCCACCGCAGACCCAGCTCCTCACCGACCGGGCCGTGGTCAAGGAGGCCTACACGGTCATCCCGAAGGGCGCCCTCCGGGACATCGTCACGAGCAAGCTGCCCGGCTGGACCAACACCCGCTCCTGGATCATTGCCCGGCCCATCGCCGGTTTCGCTACGACGTTCGCGCAGCTGATTGTCGAGGTGGGACCGGGCGGCGGCGCGGAAAAGCCGGAGCCGGAGGCCGGCGTCGAAGGCGTCATCTTCCTGACCAAGGGCGCCCTGGCACTGACCCTCGAGGGGGAAATCCACAAACTCGGAGAGGGCGGCTACGCATACCTCGCCGCGGGGGCCCGGTGGTCCGTGGCGAACGAGTCCGGGGAGATCGCCAGTTTCCAGTGGATCCGGAAGGCCTACGAGCCGCTGGACGGCTACACGGCGAAATCCTTTGTAACCCGCGACCAGGACGTCGCACCGCGGGCGATGCCGGACACCGACGGGGCCTGGGCCACCACGCGTTTCGTGGACCCGGAGGACCTCGCCCACGACATGCACGTCAACATCGTCACCCTCAAGCCCGGCGCCTCCATCCCCTTCGCGGAAACCCACGTCATGGAGCACGGCCTCTTCGTGCTGGAAGGCAAAGCCGTCTACCGGCTCAATGACGACTGGGTGGAAGTGGAGGCCGGCGACTTCATGTGGCTGCGTGCCTTCTGCCCCCAGGCGTGCTACGCCGGCGGTCCGGGCGACTTCCGGTACCTGCTGTACAAGGACGTCAACCGCCAGATCCGCCTGACGTGAGACCGGAGCCGGGAGCACTTGTGGCACGGGCGATCCTTGCTAGCCTGATGCTGTGAGGTACGAATCCCTGTGGATCGGAATGCTCCTTGGCGCGGCCCTCGGCTTCGCCATCGGGGTCACCACCGTCGACAAGCCGTTCACGGGCTTGCTGATCGGCGTGGCGCTCGGCGCCCTCGTGGGCCTGGCGGCCCGGAAGGACCCCAGGAAACGGTAGGGATGCCCGCCGCCGGGAGCCCCGCAGCCCCGCCCCGCGGCTGTCCAACGACCTGCCACCCTCACCGGAAGAACCCGCAATGACGTACACCGTGAACTGCTCCATCCTCCTGACGGAGCTCCCCCTTCTGGAACGCCCGGCCGCGGCGAAGGCCGCCGGTTTTGACGCCGTCGAATTCTGGTGGCCCTTCGGGACCTCCGTCCCCACCGACGCCGAGGTTTCCCGGTTTGAGAACGCCATCGCCGACGCCGGCGTGCAGCTCACGGGCCTGAACTTCAACGCGGGCGACATGCCCGGCGGCGACCGCGGCCTCCTCTCCTGGCCGGCACGCTCCACCGAGTTCCAGGACAACATCGACGTTGTCGCCGGCATCGGTGAGCGCCTCGGTTGCAAGGCCTTCAACGCCCTCTACGGCAACCGCATTGACGGCGCATCCGCGCAGAGGCAGGACGCCATTGGCGCCGAGAACCTCGCGACGGCGGCTGCCGGCGTCGCGGGCATCGGCGGCACTGTGCTCCTGGAACCGGTCAGCGGCGCACCACGCTACCCGCTGCTCAAGGCCCAGGACGCCCTCGACGTCATCGCCCGGGTCAAGCGGGAATCCGGTGCGGAGAACATCAAGCTTCTCGCCGACTTCTACCACCTGGCCGTGAACGGTGACGACGTCGCCGCCGTCATCGAAAAACACGCCAGCGGCTTCGGCCACATCCAGATCGCCGACAACCCCGGCCGCGGGGCTCCCGGAACCGGGCAGCTTCCGCTCGGCGAATGGGTCGCCCGCAGCCGCGCCCTCGGCTACCAGGGCTACATCGGCCTGGAATACAAGGAACCGGCGGAAACGGCGTTCAGCTGGGCCCTCCGTGCCTGAAGACACCTACGACGTCGTCTTCCGCGGCCGGCAGGTGCTGACCACCGCTGGCATCGCCGCGCGGGAAGTCGGCATCCGCGACGGCGTGATTGCCGCGATCGAGCCGCTGGGCACCGGCCTATCCGGCCGTGAAGTCATTGAACTCGCCGGCGACGAAATCCTCCTGCCGGGCCTCGTGGACACCCACGTGCACGTCAACGAGCCCGGCCGCACCGAGTGGGAGGGCTTCGCGTCCGCCACCCGGGCGGCGGCGGCCGGCGGCGTCACCACCATCATCGACATGCCGTTGAACAGCATCCCGCCCACCACCTCCGTGGCCGGCCTTAAACTCAAGCGCGAGGCGGCCGGGGGCCAGGTGTTCGTGGACGTCGGGTTCTGGGGCGGAGCCGTCCCGGGCAACAGGCAGGAGCTGCGGCCGCTGCACGACGAGGGCGTCTTCGGCTTCAAATGCTTCCTGCTGCACTCCGGTGTGGAAGAGTTCCCGCATCTGGCAGCGGACGAGATGGAAGAGGACATGGCCGCTCTCAAGTCCTTCGACTCGCTCATGATCGTCCACGCCGAGGACTCCCACACGATCGATCACGCGCCCCGCCCGGGCGGCGGCCGCTACGCCACATTCCTGGCGTCCCGCCCGCGCGCGGCCGAGAACACGGCCGTCGCCGAGGTCATCGAGCGGGCCCGCCGGACCGGCGCCCGCGCCCACATCGTGCATCTGTCCTCCTCCGATGCGCTCCCCATGATCGCCACCGCCAAGCGCGATGGCGTCCGCCTCACCGTCGAGACGTGCCCGCACTACCTGACGCTGACGGCCGAGGAAATCCCGGACGGCGCCACGGCCTACAAGTGCTGCCCGCCGATCCGCGAAGCCTCCAACCGCGAACTGCTGTGGGCCGGCCTGCAGGACGGCACCATCGACTGCATCGTCTCGGACCACTCCCCGTCCACCCTGGATTTGAAGGACCTGGCGAACGGCGACTTCGCCGTGGCCTGGGGCGGCGTGTCCTCGTTGCAGCTGGGCCTGTCGCTGGTCTGGACCGAAGCCCGGCACCGCGGCATCGCGCTGGAGCACGTTCTCTCGTGGATGGCGGCCAAGCCGGCCCGGTTCGCCGGCCTGCGCAACAAGGGCCAGCTGGCGCTCGGGTACGACGCCGATCTCTGCGTGTTTGCCCCGGACGAGGGGTACGTCGTGGACGCCTCCAGGCTCAGGCACAAGAACCCCATCACCCCCTACGACGGGAAGGCCCTTTCCGGCGTCGTCCGGCAGACCTACCTCCGCGGCACCCTGGTCGACGGCCGGACTCCGACCGGCAGGCTGATCCGCCGCGGCGGCTAAGCCAAATCCGCGTCGGGTCCGCGCCGCATTCGGTTTTCTGCCCCGCTTCGGGACGAAGGCGCCGCGGATCCGCGGTGCGGTGGTCCGGTTCCGCTGCAGTCTTCCGATAACGCCTCGCTAGAAGAGAGCGCCTGCCACGGCCTGCGTCAGCTGATGGATCACCCCGGTGCGTTCCGGGACGTCGCTCAAGTCCTGGCCCTTGGTGTAGATGACCAGCGCGTATGCGGTGTTGCCTTGCGCGAGGACGGCGGCGTCGTGCAGTTCGTCGTCCAGGAGCCCGTACTTGTGGAAGACCGTGATCCCTTCCGGAACGGCGGCGGGAATGAGCGTTTCGTAGTTGGTGTCCTGCATATAGGACAACAGCTGGGCGGTGTGGTCTGCCGTCAGAAGCGTCCCGGAATAGACCCCCGCCAGGATCGTCGCCATTTCCGCCGGTGTCAGCGTGTTGGTTTCCGGGTCATAGCTCACGCCCAGCGATGCCGCGTACTCCGTCAGCTCCTCGTGGCCCACGGCATCCATGATCAGCGACCACGAGTCGTTGTCGCTCTGCTGGATCATCTCCCGGAGCTGGAAGCCGGCGGTGTAGCTCCCCAAAGGGTCATCGAGGCTGGCCGCCCCGGTTTCGACCAGGTGGTAGTAAGCCGCCGCGGCCAGCACTTTGGCGGTGCTCGCCGCCACGAACTCCTCCCGGACCCCGTATTCGTGGACGTCCGCGGCGCCGGGGTCCTTGGAGAGGTCGACCAGCGCCACGCCGATCTGGAACTGGCTGTTGGCATCGAGAATGGCCTTGATGCGCGCATCCAGGGCCTCGTCCACCGTTCCCGGAGCCGGTCCGGATGCCTGGGCCACCGCATCGGGGCTGGCCGACGGCGACGCGCTGGCCTCCGCCGTCGGCGCGGCAGACAGCGTGGCAGACGCCGTCGTGGGATTCACCGCCGTCGAACGGGCTTCCGCGGAGGAATAGATGCCGGCGGCCAGCACGACCGCCAGCGCAGCGGCACCGGCCGCCAGGGCCATGGCCCGGACCCGGCCAGGCGTCGGCTGCCGTCCCGTGGCCGTGCGCCGGGATCCGAATCGTCGCTGCCGTGGAGTCTGCTGTTCCATAATGGCTCCAAGCTAGCCACGGCAGCTATGCCCGAGCTATGAAATAGCTGTCAGGCCGGCGGGTCCCCAAAGCCGCCCCGGACGGGTCCCGGCCAGGCCCAGGCGGCGGAATACAGCCTCGGTCCACGATGTTGTGCATCACAGACCCGTTGTCCACCCCCGAAGGATCATCATGAGCGCAAACATGACCGTCAAGCTTCAGCCAGGCACCCCGGCCCCGGATTTTACCCTGCCTGACGCCGAAGGCAAGCCGGTTGCCCTGGCCGACTACCGCGGCAAGAACGTCATTGTGTACTTCTACCCGCAGGCGGCAACCCCCGGCTGCACCACCGAGGCCTGCGACTTCCGCGACAACCTCGCGTCCCTGCAGGGCTCCGGCTACGAGGTCCTGGGCATCTCCCCCGATGCCCCCGAGGCCCTGGCCCATTTCACCGGCGACTTCGCCCTGACCTTCCCGCTCCTGGCCGACGAGGACCACGCCGTGGCCCTCGCCTACGGCGCGTGGGGCGAGAAGCTGGTCCACGGCGAGGTCACGGAGGGCATCGTCCGCTCCACCGTGGTGCTGGACCCCGAGGGCAAGGTCAAACTGGCGCAGTACCAGGTCAAGGCCCAGGGCCACGTGGCGTCGCTGAAGGAAGCACTGGGCGTCTAACGCTTGCACCGCCCCGCGGCGTTCTCGCGGCGGATTCGGACCACCGCGGCGGAATCGGACAGATGCAGCGCGGATCCGCGGCGCGCGGTTCCCATAGCTGCGCGCCGGTCCGAAGCCGCAGCGGAGTAGTTTTCCACATCCGCCCCGCCGGTGGTTGTCCGGCCCCGCAGCGCGGGCCAGCATCGGGGCATGGACCTACCCCGACTGATTCTCAGCAGCGACCTCGCGCGCCTCGGCCAGGACGCACGGGGCCTTGCACGGCAGGCGAAAGCCGGGCAGCTCCGGCGCATCAGGCAGGGCGTGTACGTCCGGGCCCACGAGTGGGAGGCGCTGCCGCCGTGGGACAGGAATCGGGTCCTCATCCGGGCGGCTGCTTCCACATTGCGGAGCCGGACCGTCTTCTGCCGCCAGTCCTCCGCGGTGCTGTGGGACATGCCGGTTCTGGGCCACAGCCATCTGGTGCATGCCTGCACGTCCGACGGCGGCGGCGGGCGCTCGCGCGCCGGGGTCCGCCGGCATCTGGTCGATTTGGGCTCGGTGCAGATCGAGGAACGTCACGGGCTCCTGGTCACAGACCGTGTCCGGACAGCACTGGACCTGGCCGCCTTCGAATCGTTTGAGCAGGGCGTCGCAGTATTCGACCATGTCCTGGGGCCGCGGCCTGGCAACCTGGCACCGCTCAGCCGCGGGGAACTCGACGCCGGCATTGGCGGCAACTACACGGCAGCCGCGGCCCGGCGGATCCGGACCGCCCTGCAGTTTGCTGATCCTGCGTCCGGCTCCCCTGGAGAATCGGTGAGCCGCGCCCTGATGCATCGGCTCGGCTTCCGGGTCCCCCTCCTTCAGGTCGAAATTCGTGATGCCCGGGGGCTAGTGGCGTTCACTGACTTTGACTGGCCCGATGATCAGCTTTGCGGAGAGTTCGACGGCCTCGTGAAGTACCGCAAGGCGGAGTATCTCCAGGGCCGGACGCCAGCAGAGGCCCTCACCGACGAGAAACGCCGGGAGGACCGGATTCGTGCCACGGGCCGGCGGGTGATCCGTTGGACATGGTCGGAGCTGGCCAATCCCGGAACATTCGGCACATTTCTGGCGGCGGCTGGCGTTCCCCGGCGGCCGCTCCCGTCCTGCCGGCGCTGATCCCGCCACGTTCCCGGGAATTCGCTACGAAATCGGACCCGTGCAGCGCGGATCCCCGGCGCGCCCGTCCGAAACCGCAGCCCCTGTCCGAAAACGCCGCGAAAACGGGCCCGGGACGCCAGCCGGCTACACCTTGGTCCCCGCCACCACGGTGGCGGTGGACCGGAGCCGGATCGCGCCGTCGTGCTCGTAGCGGCCCAGCAGAGCGAACACATCCGAGCGGATCAGGGCCCGCGACTCCGCGTCCGCCTTGGCCAGGCCCATCGCCACGGTGGTCGCGATGTCGGTCATGAACTCCCAGTAGCTCTCCGGGGATTCGTGCACCAGGTCGGTGCTGACCTGGTGCTCGGCCACCTCGGCGAGCCCGGCCTCCTTGAACATCCGGGTCATGAACCCAGCGGGTGCGCAGCGGAACAGCCCGGGAGTCTCGGCGGGCGGAATGGGCAGTTCCCGGTGCCGGGCAATTGTGCCCAGGATCAGGCTGGCCCAGGGGTTTGCGGCCGCGCGTCCCCAGACGACGGCGCCCACCCGGGCGCCCGGCCTCGCGGTGCGCGCCATCTCTGCCATGGCCGCGGACATCACCGGGAAGAACATCAAACCGAAGTGGCTGTACACGGCGTCGAACGTGTTGTTGCGGAACGGCAGGGCGGCCGAATCGCACACTTGAAAGTCCAGGTTGTTCAGGCGCCGGGCCAATGCCTTCTCTTCGGCCACCCGAAGCATTCCGGCCGAAATGTCAGTCAGGACCACACGGCCTTCCGGCACCTGGGCGGCCACGTTAAGGCCGGGCTCCCCCGTGCCTGCCGCGACGTCCAGCACGACTGAGTCGGGGCGGAGCCGGAGCTCCTGGCGGAGGGCGTCGCCAAACGGGGCCTGCCAGCCGAGCAGTTCCGCGTCCCATTTCTTCCAGCCCGCCGAGAACTCATCCCAGAGCAAGCGCTGCTCCTCACGAACACGGTCGGCTGAGGCTAACATGGCGGATCCTTAGCTCGTCTGTACCTAGCCCTAGTCTGCTCTGGGATGCGGTCCGCGGCAATGAGTCGAAGGGCAGTAGGCTTAACGGCATGTCTCCCCACGAAACCCCCGGCACAGCAGGCAACGACCCCCAGCGGGAACCGGCACAGGGCAACGTTCAGGGCGGCGTTCCGGAGCGCCGCGAGGTCACCGTCCGCCGGGCCCCGAAATATGTGCCCTTCCTGGTCCTGGGCGGGCTCCTGGGCGTGGCCGTCGCGGCCATCATCGCCTTCGCCCTGCCCGGTGACCCGAGCTTCGACCGTTCCTCGGTCTTCGGCTTCTTCATGGTCCTCTGCGCGGCCGGCGGCGTCATCGTGGGTGCCGCGATCGCCCTGGTCCTGGACCGGCGGAGCGTCCGCCGCGCCGAGCACGCCGTCGTCGAATCCGCACCGGACGCCGACGACGACGAGGGCCGCGACGGGAACCTCCGCTGAAAGGCGTCAGGTCATAAACCGGCCGCCGGAAAAGTCTTAGCGCACATCGTGAGATAATCGACCAGTGGCACGCGGCGATGGAAAACTTTCTCATGATCTTCTCCCAGGCGAAAAAGGCCCTCAGGACGCATGCGGCGTCTTTGGGGTCTGGGCACCCGGTGAAGAAGTAGCAAAACTCACCTACTACGGGCTGTATGCACTGCAGCACCGCGGTCAGGAGTCGGCTGGAATAGCAACCAGCGACGGCAAGCGGATCAACGTCTACAAGGACATGGGCCTCGTTTCCCAGGTCTTCGACGAGACCACGCTGAACACCCTGACCGGGCACCTGGCCGTCGGCCACTGCCGCTATTCCACTACCGGTGCGAGCCACTGGGCCAACGCCCAGCCCACCCTGGGCGCGACGTCCACGGGCACCGTGGCCCTGGCCCACAACGGCAACCTGACCAACACCGCCGAGCTCAAGGCGATGATCGAGGACCGCAACGGCGGAAACCTCAGCGGCGAGATGAAGCAGGGCAACACCTCGGACACCGCGCTGGTGACCGCGCTCCTGGAGGGCGAAGAGGGCAAGTCCCTGGAGCAGACGGCCATGGAGCTGCTGCCCATGATCAAGGGCGGTTTCTGCTTCGTCTTCATGGATGAGGGCACCCTCTACGCGGCCCGCGACACCTACGGGATCCGCCCGCTGTGCCTGGGCCGGCTTGAACGCGGCTGGGTGGTTGCCTCCGAGCAGTCCGCCCTCGCCACCGTCGGTGCCAGCTTCATCCGCGAAATCGAACCCGGCGAATTCATCGCGATCGACGAGGACGGCGTCCGCTCGCAGCGCTTCGCCGAGGCGACGCCGGCCGGCTGCGTTTTCGAATACGTCTACCTCGCCCGCCCGGACGCCTCCATTGCGGGCCGCTCGGTGTACGAATCCCGCGTCGAAATGGGCCGCCAGCTGGCCCGCGAAAACACCCAGGAAGCGGACATCGTCATTCCCGTGCCCGAATCCGGCACCCCCGCGGCGGTGGGCTACGCCGAAGAATCCGGCATCCCCTTCGCGCACGGCTTCGTCAAGAACTCCTACGTGGGCCGCACGTTCATCCAGCCCTCGCAGACGCTGCGCCAGCTCGGCATCCGGCTCAAGCTCAACGCCCTCGAATCCGTGATCCGCGGCAAGCGTGTCGTGGTGGTGGACGACTCGATCGTCCGCGGCAACACCCAGCGCGCCATCGTGCGGATGCTCCGGGAGGCGGGCGCCGCAAGCGTCCACATCAAGATTTCCTCCCCGCCGGTCAAGTGGCCCTGCTTCTACGGCATCGACTTCGCCTCCCGGGCGGAACTGATCGCCAACGGCGCCACCATCGACGAGATCACCCAGGCCATCGGCGCCGACTCGCTCGCCTACATTTCCGAAGACGGCATGATCGACGCCACCCGCCAGCCGCGCGAGCGTCTCTGCACCGCCTGCTTCACCGGCAAGTACCCGATTGAGCTGCCCGGCGCTGACAAGCTCGGCAAGAACCTGCTCGAGCGCACCGACCTCGGCGGCCTCTCGACCGCCGCCGGCGCGGCTGATTCCGCCGCGGCGCCCTCCGGTGCCGCGTCCGACGCCGAACCCGGCACCTCCATCGCCGACGATCCGGCCGAGAAGGCCGGCGCCACCGGTTGCGATCCGGGGCCGGACTCCGAATTCGAAGAACTGCTCACCGATGCCGACCGCGTCACCACAGCCGACAAGAAAGAGCCAGTATGACTTCCGCCTCCCCGGCCGCCGCTGACATGAACGCCGCCCAGAACGCCGGCATCACCTACGCCTCCGCCGGCGTCGACGTCGAAGCGGGAGACCGCGCCGTCGAACTCATGAAGGACGCCGTCAAGGCCACCCACAACGCCTCGGTGATCGGCGGCGTCGGCGGGTTCGCTGGCCTCTACGACGTCTCCCGGCTGCTGACCTACAGGCGCCCGCTGCTGGCCACCTCCACCGACGGTGTCGGCACCAAAGTGGCAATCGCCCAGGCCATGGACATCCACGACACCATCGGCTACGACCTCGTCGGCATGGTGGTGGACGACATCGTCGTCGTGGGCGCCGAGCCGCTGTACATGACCGACTACATCGCCTGCGGCAAGGTGGTCCCGGAGCGCATCGCCGACATCGTCCGCGGCATCGCGGCCGCCTGCTCGGTCGCCGGTACCGCCCTGGTGGGCGGCGAAACCGCCGAACACCCCGGCCTGCTCGGGGAACACGAGTACGACGTCGCCGGTGCCGCCACCGGCGTTGTCGAGGCCGACCAGCTGCTCGGCCCGGACCGCGTCCGCGCCGGCGACGTGGTGATCGGCATGGCCTCCTCCGGCCTGCACTCCAACGGCTACTCACTGGTCCGCCGCGTCATCAACCACGCCGGCTGGGCCCTGGACCGCCAGGTCTCCGAGCTAGGCCGCACCCTGGGCGAGGAGCTCCTCGAGCCCACCCGCGTCTACGCCGCGGACTGCCTGGACCTCGCCCGCACCTTCCCGGTGAACGGCTCCGCGGGCGGCAAAGCCGTCCACGGCTTCAGCCACGTGACCGGCGGCGGCCTCGCAGCCAACCTCGCCCGCGTCCTCCCGCAGGGCCTGCTGGCCACCGTCGACCGCTCCACCTGGGAGCTCCCGGCCATCTTCAAGCTGGTTTCCGAGCTCGGCAACGTCCCGCTGGCCGACCTCGAGCGCACCCTGAACCTGGGCGTGGGCATGGTCGCCATTGTTTCGCCGGAAGCGGCCGACGCGGCCGTGAACCGGCTCAACGACCGCGGCCTGCCGTCCTGGATCATGGGCACCGTCGAGCAGAACTCGGATGCGGTCCTCAAGACCGGCCCGGACTACGTCCAGGGCGCCAAGGGCGTCGACGGCGGCGCCGTCCGGCTGGTCAACGCCTACGCCTAAACGGGCCCGACCCACGTCGCGTGCTCCCAGCTGCCGTTTTGAGGTCTCAAAACGGCAGCCGGGCCAACGCCGGCAGGGTTCCCTGGCCGAGTTTGCGAGGCGAGGGAGCCGGTGGGGAGCACTCGATCCGTTTAAGCCGCGGTCCTAAACCTCCAGCAGGCTGAAGACGCCGCCCTGCGGATCCTTGAGGGTGGCGATGGTTCCGGCTTCCTCGACCTCGTCCGGTTCGATCAGCACGACGCCGCCGGCGGCCACCGCAGCCTGCACCGCCGCTGCGACGTCGGAGACGCCGAAGTAGACCTGCCACCCCGGCTCGAGGGTGTCCTGCGCGTCGCCGGGGACCCGGGCGATGCCGGCCACCTCGGCGCCGCCCACCATGAGCGTGGTGTAGGTGCCGCCGTCGTCCTGGGGGTATTCGGTGACGTCGTGCCCGAAGAGCTGTTGGAAGAAGCCGACGGCGGCCTGCGGTTCCGGCGTGAGCAGTTCAGCCCAGGCCAAGGTGCCCGTCTCCTGGCTCCGGCCGGCTCCGATGTGGCTGCCGGCCTGCCAGGCCCCGGTGGTTCCGCCGCCGGGCGGGGCGAAGAAGACCATGACGCCGGTGTCACCGATCTCCTCGGGGCCGAATTCAAGGTGCCCGGGGGAATGCGCCAGTTCGGCGGCCAGGTCCCGGGCGTCGTCGACCGCGAAATACACGTTCCACCGGCCCGGTTCGGCCGCGGCTTCCTGCCGGGCGTTCTGCGGAGCGAGCACGGTAACCAGGTCGTCGCCCAGGAAGGCTTTCGCGTAGCTGCGTCCGTCGGGAGTGGGCAGGTCTTCGTACCGCCAGCCGAAAACCTCCCTGTAAAAGACCTTCGCCGTCTCCACGTCGGGGGTCTGGAGGTCCGTCCAGCAGAGCTCGCCCTCGGCGAATCCTTTGCGCATGGTCATGGCAGTCCTTCCGGGGCATCGGTGTGGCGTCCGGGAAAATCCGGCACGAACAACGTAGCCCGGTGCCCCGCCGGTGACAACTGCGCCGGCTCATCCGCGGCGCAGCGCGGGCCAGCCGGCCGGCCCGGATACGGAAGGCTGCGGGCACAAGAAAGGCCGCCGGCCACGCCTGTTACAGGTGTGGCCGGCGGCCCGAAAATCTTTGGCTGGCACCGCGGTGCCGGATGGATCCCCCGGAGAAAACTGCCGGAAGGAAGCGTCGACTAACCTATGCGACGGGAATCAACCTCGTCGTCGTCGTCTTCCACATCGTCCGCGTACTTATCCACATACGCTGAATAATCCGGTTCAACCGGGTCATCCGCGAAGTGGCTCGTGGCACGACTTCCCGGGCCCGTGAGCTCGCGCTGAAGGGCCGAATAGTCAGTGTTCGGGGAGTAGTACTTGATGTCCCGAGCCTGCTTGGTAGCTTTTGCCTTTTGACGGCCGCGCCCCATGGCGTGACCCCCTTTTGTACTTGGACCGGAGGTGGTCACCTTTTGGCGATAGGTGAGGCCCCGGAATGTTTGGTCAATTTGTCGTACACCTAGATTACATGCTTTCGGCGCCAACTGCTCGCCGGCCCGCCCCCTGTGGACAGTGTGGCGCCTCCCGCAACGGTGGCCGCAGCCACCGGCGCATGCGCGGTGCCGCGCATCTTCGATAGAGTTTCGTGATGTGCGCCCAGAAAAGGGCCGCTACGCCGGGCCTCCAGCCCCGGCAAAGACGCACGGAAGTGGTGAATTTCTCAGTGACCGAAGAGAATCCAAGGAACGACGCCGGGGCCATCCCGCCGCCGCCCTCGAGGCCGCCGACGTCCGCCCTGCCCGTCATTACAGCCGACCGTGCGCGGCCCACGAATCCTGCGGCGGCACCCGCAGCGGCGAAACCCGCGCGCCCGGCCCTTGCCGGCACCGCTTTCGCCGGCGCCAGGAAAGCGCTCTCACGCACCAAGAAGGCTCTCTCACGGCGGGCACGCCCCCTGGTCCGCCGGATCCGCCGGCAGGGGCCAAAGCGGCTCGGCGCGGCCGCGGCCGTCCTCGTGGTGCTTGCGCTTCTGGTCTGGTGGGCTGTGGCCGCATTTGCCGGCAGCGACCAGGCCTCCGCAGAAAACGACAGCCCGGCCCCCGCCGCTTCGTCGGCGTCCGCCCCCGCCAGCCGCGGGGCGTTGCCGCTGGAGGGCGTCAGCCCCCTGGACTTCCAGCTGCGGGACTGCTTCAAGGACTTCGACCCGGATGCGCAACAGTCCACCGTCGTGGACTGCGCCACCGGCCACTCGGCGCAGCTGGTCGCCGTGGAAAAATACGGGCCAGATGACTCGTACCCCGGCCGGGACCAGCTCAAGCAGAAGGCACGCGATGCCTGCAAGGCGGCTCCGCTCACGGCAAAGGCCGGCGACTACGACCTGAGCTACAAGCTGGCCTACCCGAGCCCGCGCAGCTGGGAGATGGGCGACCGGCGGGTCGACTGCTACGCCGCGACGAACGCCGGAAACGTCATCAAGGAGTCCCTGCTGCCCTAGGCTTGCCCGGCCAAGTGCGCTGGCAAGGCGCACGGTGTTGGCCCACCGGCAGGGTGCTGAGCGCCACTGGCGGCCGGGACGGGACCGGGCCGCCAGCGGCACCGAGCGCACCCGGGCCGGGGGCTACTCCTTGCGCCGGACCGAGAGTCCGCTGCCCGTGGACGCGCCGCCGTCGGGCCGGTCCGCGGCCGCCGGGCCCCCCATGGTGAGTTCCATCAGGTCCGGCGCGGTGTCCACCAGGACGGTGTCGCCGTCGGCGATTTCGCCGGCCAGGATGGCCTTTGCCAGCCGGTCGCCGATCTCGCGCTGCACCAGGCGGCGCAGCGGCCGCGCGCCGTACGCGGGATCGAAGCCGGACACGGCCAGCCAGGCGCGGGCACCCTCGGTAACTTCGAGGTTCAGCCGGCGGCCCTTGAGCCGCTCGCCCAGCTCCTTGACCTGCAGTTCCACGATCCGGGAGAGCTCCTCCACGCTCAGCGGATCGAACAGCACCACTTCATCGAGCCGGTTAAGGAACTCCGGCTTGAAGGAGGCGTTCACCGTGGCCATGACGGCGTTCTTCTTGGCCGCGGCGTCGAGGTTGGGGTCCACGAGGAACTGGCTGCCCAGGTTCGAGGTGAGCACCAGGATCACGTTGCGGAAGTCCACGGTGCGGCCCTGCCCGTCGGTGAGCCGGCCGTCGTCGAGCACCTGCAGGAGGATGTCGAAGACCTCGGGGTGGGCCTTTTCCACTTCGTCGAGCAGCAGCACGGAGTACGGGCGCCGCCGCACGGCCTCGGTAAGCTGGCCGCCCTCCTCATAGCCGACGTACCCGGGAGGCGCCCCGACGAGCCGGGCCACGGAGTGCTTCTCCGAATATTCGGACATGTCGATCCGCACCATCGCGCGCTCGTCGTCGAACAGGAAGTCCGCGAGGGACTTGGCGAGTTCGGTCTTGCCGACGCCGGTGGGGCCGAGGAACAGGAACGAGCCGGTGGGCCGGTTGGGGTCGCTGATCCCGGCGCGGGCGCGGCGCACCGCGTCGGAGACCGCGGCGACGGCCTGCTTCTGGCCGATCAGCCGCTCGCCCAGCACGTGCTCCATGTTCAGCAGCTTCTGGCTCTCGCCCTGGAGCATGCGCCCCGCGGGGATGCCGGTCCAGGCCGAAATCACCTCGGCGATGTCGTCGGCGGTAACCTGGTCGGCCACCATCTGCCCGGACTTGTCCGGCACGGCCGCTTCGGCCTCGGCGGCGGCGTTCAGTTCCCGTTCCAGGGCGGGGATCTCGCCGTAGAGGATCCTGGATGCGGTCTCCAGGTCCCCCTCGCGCTGGGCCTTGTCCGCGGCGGAGCGGAGCTCGTCAAGCTTGGCCCGCAGGTCGCCCACCCGGTTCAGGCCCGCCTTCTCGGCCTCCCACCGGGCGTTCAGGCCCGCGAGTTCCTCTTTCTTGTCCGCCATGTCCGCCCGCAGGGCCGCGAGCCGTTCCACCGAGGCGGGATCGGTCTCGCCGGCCAGGGCCAGTTCCTCCATGGTCAGGCGGTCTACCTGGCGGCGCAGCTGGTCGATCTCCTCCGGGGCCGAATCGATTTCCATGCGCAGCCGGGACGCGGCCTCGTCCACGAGGTCGATCGCCTTGTCCGGCAGCTGCCGGCCGGAGATGTACCGGTTGGAGAGCGTCGCGGCCGCCACGAGGGCGGAGTCGGAGATGGAGACCTTGTGGTGGGCCTCGTAGCGTTCCTTGAGGCCGCGCAGAATGCCGATGGTGTCCTCCACGCTGGGCTCGCCCACGTAGACCTGCTGGAACCGGCGCTCCAGGGCGGGGTCCTTTTCGATGTTCTCGCGGTACTCGTCCAGCGTGGTCGCACCGATGAGGCGCAACTCGCCGCGGGCCAGCATCGGCTTGAGCATGTTGCCGGCATCCATCGAGCTGTCCCCGGTGGCGCCGGCACCCACCACCGTGTGGAGCTCGTCGATGAACGTGACGATCTGCCCCTCAGAGTTCTTGATTTCCTCCAGGACAGTCTTGAGCCGCTCCTCGAATTCGCCGCGGTATTTCGCCCCGGCCACCATCGAGGCGAGGTCCAGGGCGATCAGCGTCTTGCCGCGCAGGCTTTCGGGCACGTCGCCTTCCACGATCCGCTGGGCGAGACCCTCGACGACGGCGGTCTTGCCGACGCCGGGCTCGCCGATGATGACGGGGTTGTTCTTGGTGCGGCGGCTCAGGACCTGGATGATCCGCCGGATCTCGGCATCACGGCCAATCACAGGGTCCAGCTTGCCCGAGCGGGCGACCGCAGTGAGGTCCGTGCCGTACTTCTCCAGCGCCTGGAACGAGTTTTCCGGGTCCGCGTTGTCCACTTTGCGGTCGCCGCGGACGCCCGGGAGGGCGGCCAGCAGCGCCTCGTGGGAGGCGCCGGCCTCGCGCAGGAGCTTCCCGACGCCGTCGCTCCCGGCGGCAAGGCCCAGCAGCAGGTGTTCGGTGGAAACAAAGGCGTCCCCGAGCCGCTCGGCCTCGTTCTGGGCATTCTTGATCGCCTGCAGCCCTGCCCGGGACAACTGCGCCTGCTGCACGCTGCTCCCGGAAGTCGACGGAAGGGCCTTGATGGCGGTGCTCGCCTGGACACTGACGGCGTCCGGGTCGGCACCGGTGGCGCGGAGCAGCGCGACGGCGACGCCCTCCCGCTGGTCCATGAGGGCCTTGAGCAAGTGAGCGGGCTCGAGCTGCGGGTTGCCCGCGGTCGAGGCGTTCATGGCGGCCGCAGCGAGGGCCTCCTGGCTCTTGGTGGTGAATTTGGCGTCCAACGAGGGCTCCTTCCGGAAAGGTTCTGATATCAAAGTTGAGTCTACATCGCTCAACTTTGATAAGAGGGCGGCTGGCTCCATGTTTGCCGACAGCGAAACGCCTGTCTAGGGCCGACCGCCCGCGGCCACCGTGCGCCCCGCGGCCGCGCACCCCTGCCGCGCACCCCGGCCGCTGGACATGCCCTCCCCTGGGCACCCCGCCGCTGGACATGCCCTCCCCCGCGCCCGAAGAGTGGCCATAGTGCCACTATGCCCAGCGCCCGGGCCCACGGCTGGACATGTCCCCCCGGCCCGGGAACGAACAATGGGCATGCCCCCCGGCCCGGGCACGAACAATGGGCATGTCCGACAGCAGTCGGTCTGCACGGCCCGCGTGAATGACTTAACGTTGCTTAACGATCGGCGGGGTCCTTACTGTAACTGGGGTCACAGCAAAACGAACCGACGCGAAGGAGGGCCGGACATGCACGAACACGCCATAAGCACCACCGTCGACGGCCCCGTACCGCCGGTTTCGGCCGCTGCCGTGGCCCGCGCTGCAGGGGTTTCCTCGGCTGCGGTCTCCTACGTCCTCAACGGCAAGGGCGGCGTCTCGCCCGAGACCCGGCGCCACATCATCCACGTGGCGAACGAGCTCGGCTTCAGGCCCCGTAAGCCGTCGCAGTCAACCGACCCGCAGCGGACCCGGGTCATCGGGCTGATCCTGCCGAACATCATCAATCCGATGTTTCCGCGCTGGGCGCAGGGCGTCATTACGGCCGCGGCGGAGTCCGGCTACGAAGTGTTCGTCGCCACCACCCAGGACGATCCGGAGGTGCTCGCCCAGGTCACCTCGACGCTCGCGCACCGCAACGTCGATGGCATCATCCTGGCCGCCTCGCTCCGGGACGACGCCACCGCGCTCCGCACGCTGAGGGCGGCCCGCATCCCCTACGTGTGCCTGTCCCGCCGGGCGGACTTCCTCGACTCGGATTTCGTCGGGATCGACGACGACGCCGCAGCCACCACGCTGATGCAGCACATGCTCAGCCACGGCTTCACCGAAATCGCCACCGTGATCGGCCCCCGGTTCTCAACGGCCTCCCTGGCCCGCGAACAGGCGTTTGTCCGCACAGCCGCCGCGGCGGGCATCACGATCAGCGGCGACCGGAAGATCAGCACCAGGGTGAACAACGAGGGCGGCCGGCTGGCGGCGGAGCGGCTCTTCTCGGCCGGAACGCCGCCGCAGGCCGTGGTCTGCGGCAGCGACGAGCTTGCCATCGGCGTCATGGAATACGCGTTGTCGCGCGGCCTGCGCATCCCGGACGACGTCGCCGTCGCCGGCTGTGACGGGCTGCCGCACAGCCGCTCCGGGCTGATCAACCTGACCAGCATTGTCCAACCGCAGCAGGAAATGGCCAACGAGGCGTTCGCCATGCTGCTCAAACGCATCGATTCCCCGTCCGCCACCTATACCTCGAAAGTGTGCCGGCACCGCCTGCACGTCGGGCGGACGTGCGGCTGCACGCCTCCTGACAGCTGAGGCCGCGCTACACGCGGGCCGGCCCGTCCGCGGCCAGCCCTACCCATTCCCGCGACCCTGACGAACCACGCGCCGCGCGCACTGCCGCGGCCGACTGCCTCCCGTTTGCCCTTTCCGCATGCCCGCCCCGACCACCTATCCCGCCCACGAGCCAAGGACCCCGACCCATGTCAGTTGTATCCGCAACAAAGAAGATGCGCACACCACAGGAAATCAACGGCGTGATCTTACGCCGCGTCATGCCGCTGCTGATCGGCGCCTACATCATGGCCTTCCTGGACCGCACCAACATCGGTATGGCCAAGGACCGGCTGGAGATCGA
Source organism: Arthrobacter sp. 01L42 (assembly GCF_056400005.1). Lineage (NCBI taxonomy): Bacteria > Bacillati > Actinomycetota > Actinomycetes > Micrococcales > Micrococcaceae > Arthrobacter > Arthrobacter sp. 01L42. The sequence goes on from NZ_JBFTSL010000006.1 coordinate 174,024, forward strand.
CCTCGGCATCTCGGCCACCGCGTACGGCATCGGCGCCGGGCTGTTCTTCCTGACCTACGCCTTGTCCGAAATCCCGTCCAACCTGATCATGCACAAGGTCGGCGCCCGCTTCTGGATCATGCGGATCATGATCACCTGGGGCATCATCTCCGCCGGCATGGCCTTCGTCCAGGGCGAATGGTCCTTCTACATCATGCGGATGCTGCTCGGCGTGGCCGAAGCCGGACTCTTCCCGGGCGTCATGTACTTCCTGACGCAGTGGTTCGTGGTCAAGGACCGCGCCAAGGCCAACGGAATGTTCCTGCTCGGCGTCTCCATCGCCAACATTGTCGGGGCCCCGCTGGGCGGGCTGCTGCTGACCTTTGATGGGCTCGGCGGCCTGCACGGCTGGCAGTGGATGTTCCTCGTCGAAGGACTCCCGGCCTGCGTCCTCGCCTACGTCGTCTGGAAGAAGCTCCCGGACCGCCCCAGCATGGCGACGTTCCTCACCGCCGAGGAAGCCGCCGATCTCGAGGCCCGCATCGCCGCCGAGGAGACCGCCGGCGCCGCGGCCTCCGGCAACCACCTGCTCCGCGATGTCCTGAAGGACAAGCAGATCCTCCTCGTCGTCGGCGTCTACTTCACCCACCAGATCGCCGTCTACGCCCTGTCCTACTTCCTGCCCTCCATCATCGGCACGTACGGCAAGCTCAGCCCGCTGCAGATCGGCCTGCTGACGGCCATCCCGTGGATCTTCTCCGCGGCGGGCGCCCTGCTGGTCCCCCGCTTCGCCACCGACGGCCGCCGCTCCCGGATGCTGGTCACCGGCACCATGACCGGCATCGTCGCCGGCTTCGCCCTCGGCGCCGTCGGCGGGCCGCTGCTGGGCATGATCGGCTTCTGCCTCGCCGCCTTCAATTTCTTCGCCCTGCAGCCTATCCTCTTCACCTACCCGGCCACCCGGCTCAGCGGCGCCGCCCTCGCCGGCGGCATCGCCTTCGTCAACACCATCGGCCTCTGCGGCGGCTTCCTGGGCCCCTACGTCATGGGCTTCATGCAGGACGCCACCGGCTCCAAGCTCTCCGGCCTGTGGTTCATCGTGGGCATGTGCGTCATCGGCGCGCTGCTGTCCCTGCTGCTCAAGCGCGGCACGGAGAAGCCCGCGATTGTTCCGGCCGCCCACTGACGCACTGCTCCCACCGCCCGTTCCGGATGCGCCCCGCCGCGCGTTCGGAGCGGGTCCGCAAGCCATCTCACTGCAAGGACTACTCATGGATTTCACCGCCAAGCGCATTCTCGTCACCGCCGGAGCGAACGGCATCGGCCTGGCCATCGCCAGCAAGTTCCGGGAACTCGGCGCCACCGTCTTCGTCACCGACATCGACCCCGACGCCGTCGACAAGGCCCGCGTCAACGGGCTCCTCGCCGCGGTCAGCGACGTCTCGGACGAGGGCCAGGTCCGCGAACTCATGGACACCGTCCGGGACGCAATGGGCGGCCTCGACGTCCTCGTCAACAACGCCGGCATCGCCGGTCCCACCGGGCCCCTGGAATCCCTCGACGCCGCGGCGTGGAAGGCAACCTTCGACGTCAACATCCATGGCCAGTTCTTCTGCATCAAGCATGCCCTGCCCCTGCTGCGCGAGGGCAGCGGCGCCTCTATCGTGAACCTGTCCTCGGCCGCCGGGCGGCTGGGCATGGCCGGCCGCAGCGCCTATTCGGCGTCGAAGTGGGCCGTCGTCGGGCTGACCAAAACCCTCGCGATCGAACTTGGCCCGGACGGCATCCGCGTCAACGCCATCTGCCCCGGCGCCGTCAACGGCCCACGCATCGACTCCGTGATCGCCGCCAAGGCCCGGATGCTCGAGCTGCCGGCGGACGAGGTGTCCGCGCTGTACCACAACCAGTCCTCGCTGGGCCGGCTGATCGAGGCCGAGGACATCGCCAACATGGCCGCCTTCGTGGCCAGCGACATGGCCCGCAACGTCAACGGCCAGGCACTCGCCGTGGACGGCAACACCGAAAAGCTCTACTGACCTGAACTGAACTGCCTGGGGAGCCGGTCCGCCCCAGGCCGCCGCCCGCCCCGCACCCACGCTGCCCCGCCCCGCCCCGCCCCACCAAGGAGACATTCCCATGGCTGCTGCCCGCAAAGTCATCATCACCAGCGCCGTCACCGGCGCCATCCACACCCCGTCCATGTCCCCGCACCTGCCCGTCTCCCCCGACGAGATCGCCGACGCCGCGATCGGCGCCGCCGAGGCAGGCGCCGCGATCGTGCACATGCACGCCCGCGACCCCAGGGACGGCCGTCCCTCCCAGGACCCCGAGCACTTCGCCCCGATCCTGGACAAGCTCAAGCGCAACACCGACGCCGTCATCAACATCACCACGGGCGGCTCGCCGCACATGAGCGTCGAGGAGCGGATGCAGCCGGCGGCGCTGTTCAAGCCGGAGCTTGCCTCACTCAACATGGGCTCGATGAACTTCGGGCTGTACCCGATGCTGGACCGCTTCACCGAGTTCGGCCACGACTGGGAGCGCGAGGGGCTCGAAAAGAGCCGCGACCTCGTCTTCAAGAACACCTTCCAGGACATCGAGACCATCCTGGGCATCGGCAACCAGAACGGCACCCGCTTCGAGTTCGAGTGCTACGACATCTCGCACCTGAACAACCTCGCGCACTTCCACGGCCGCGGGCTGGCCAGGGGACCGCTGTTCGTCCAGTCGGTCTTCGGCCTGCTCGGCGGCATCGGCGCGCACCCCGAGGACCTCATGCACATGCGCCGCACGGCGGACCGCCTGCTCGGCGAGGACTACGAGTGGTCCATCCTGGGCGCCGGCAGGAACCAGATGCCGCTCGCCACGATCGGCGCCGCCATGGGCTCCCACGTCCGGGTGGGCCTGGAGGATTCCCTGTGGATCGGTCCCGGCCAGCTCGCCGCGTCCAACGCCGAACAGGTCACCCGGATCCGCACCATCCTGGAAGCCCTCAACTTTGAGGTCGCCACCCCCGACGAGGCGCGGCAGATGCTGCAGCTCAAGGGCCGGGAAAACGTAGGGTTCTGAGCCGATGAGCATCCTGGTGGCCCCGGACAGTTTCAAGGGCACCTTCACCGCTTCCGAGGTGGCCGGGCACATCGCGGCCGGCATCCGCACGGCCGGCGCGGCGGCCCGCGAGCTGCCCGTGGCCGACGGCGGCGAGGGCACCACCGAGGCCCTCGCCCGCGGTCTGGACGCCCGGCCCGTCCTTGTCACCACGGTCGGGCCGTGGGGCGAACCCGTCGAGGCGGCGGTCGGGCTCACCGCCGACGGGACCGCCGTCGTCGAACTGGCCGTCGCGAGCGGCCTCAACCTGCCGTCCGCCGGCGGCCGGGACCCGCTGACGGCGAGCACGTACGGCACCGGCGTCCTGATCGCGGAGGCCGCCCGGCACGGCGCACGCCGCATCGTGGTGGCGGCAGGGGGCTCGGCCACCACCGACGGCGGGGCCGGCGCCAACGCCGCGATCGAGGAACGCTGCGGGCTCCGCGGTGCCGAGCTGGTGATCCTGAGTGATGTCACGACGCGTTTTTCCGACGCCGCACGCGTGTTCGGGCCGCAGAAGGGAGCCGGGCCGGCCGCGGTTGAGCTGCTGACGCACAGACTCGAACTGCTCGCGGCGGAGTTCGCCCGGGACTACGGCCGCGATCCCCGTCTGGTGGACCGGACCGGCGCTGCGGGTGGCTTCTCCGGCGGAATGTGGGCCCGTTACGGCGCCCGCCTGGTCTCAGGGGCGGACTATGTCCTGGATCTGCTGGGCTTCGACGCGCAACTGGCCGCCAGCAGCGCGGTGGTGGTCGGCGAGGGCCGGCTGGATTCCCAGACCGGCCAGGGGAAGATCATCGGTGCCATCCTGGCCCGTGCCGGCACCACGCCGGTGTACGCGGTGGTGGGATCGGTGGATCCGGACCTCGGCGACTACGCAGACAGCTTTGCCCGCATCATCGTGGCCGGAGATCCGGCAGCCATGCAGGCGGCGGGGGCGGAACTGGCCCATGCGGCTTCGGCGGCTTCCCCTGCTGCTGGCGCTGCTCCTGCTGCTACTTACCCGTAAGTCCGCGGGACATGTCCTCCCTTGGCCCCGCGCCAGTGGACATACTCCCTTTGTGCCCATCCCCGGACCTGAAGACTGGACATGTCCTCCGCCGGACGTGGCCAAGGGACATGCCCTCCCCCGCTCCGCAAAATTGCCCAAAAACTGGACATGCCCATCGCTGCCACGTGTAACCGCCGGGCATGCCCTCCGCTGCCCCGTGCCAGTGGACATACGCCCTTTGTGCCCATCCCCGGACCTGAAGAGTGGACATGTGCCCCGCTGCCGGACGTGGCCACTGGACATGTCCTCCCGCGGCCGCACGATTGGCTGAAAACTGGACATGTCCCCCAGCGGGAACTGGCGAAAATCAACTCGTGAAGCCCGGCCTGGCGGAGCTCGGCGGCGCGAAGCCTGGCCCGGCCCGGAAGGCACCGCTAGGAGGGCGCGACTCGGAAGGAGCGGCTCAGAAGGAGTCGTCGGGTTAATGCGGCCCGGCTCGTGAAGCCCGGCCTGGCGCAGCTCGGCGGTGCGAAGTCTGGCCCGGCTCGAAAGTAGCTGCCCGGGAGGCCCGGCTCTGAAGGAGCGGTCCGGCGGCCGGGTCCCCCAAGGAGCCGGCCGCCGAACCAAACACTCCCACCCCCAAAGCTTGTCACAGGTTTGACAAAATTGTCACACGCCGCTCCGGGCCGTGCCGAGGCCCGTCGGTATTGTGGAATTCATGAATGACACGACGGCACCGCAGGATCCCGGGCACCGGAGCATATTCCTTGACAAGGCGCACCCCGCTGCCTGGCGCGCACTCAACGGGCTGGGCCTGAAAGCCAAGGAAGCCGCCACCGAGGCCGGGCTGGACGACACCCTCATCGAGTTGCTCAATGTCCGCATTTCGCAGATCAACGGCTGCGCCTTTTGCCTGGACATGCACGTGGGCGACGCCGTCAAGAACGGCGAGTCGGCCCAGCGCCTGGCCGTCCTCCCCGCATGGCGCGACACCACCCTGTTCTCCGAAAAGGAACGTGCAGCCCTGACGCTGGCCGAGGCCATCACCACCATCTCTGACGCCCATACCCGCGACCACGAAGGCGCACAGGCCAGACGGCACCTGACGGTCGAAGAATTTTCCGCCGTCAGCTGGCTGGCGATTACGATGAACGCGTTCAACCGGGTTTCCATCGTCAGCCAGCACCCGGTCCGCGACGCCCGCGGCTAAACCACCGTCCACTCCCGCCAGCAGCCCGCACCAGAACACCCGGTCGGCGGACAGGTGTCCGCGACTAAGGCGCCGGCAGTGCGCGGCTGGCTAAGCAATGAGCCGTAGCCACAACTGGCGTGCAGTCGTAAGCTCGAAAAGTGGGGCGGAGCCGCGGTCACCGAGGGAGCACTGCCATGAGGTGGGTCAGGCCGGGTCACCCGGAGTACGACGAAACACGAAGACTCTTCAACGCGATGATCGACCGCCATCCGGCCGTCATTGCCCCGTGCGCCGACCCGGTAGGGGTGGCCGAGGCGTTGGCGTATGCGCGGACACACGGCTTCGAAGTCGCCGTCCGGGCCGGCGGCCATTCCGTGTCCGGCATGTCCATGAACGACGGCGGCCTCGTGATCGACGTTCGTCCGATGAAATCCTTGCGGGTGGACCCGGAGGCCCGCACTGCCACGGTGGGCGCGGGCCTCACCTGCGGCGAGTTTGACCGCGCCACCCAGGAATACGGCCTCGCCATCACGGGCGGGCGGGTCTCCACGACCGGTCTCGCGGGTTTCACGCTCGGGGGCGGTTCCGGCTGGCTCGAGCGCGCCTTCGGCTTCGCCTGCGACGACCTCGTCTCCGTGGATCTGGTCACGGCCACCGGCGAGCAGGTGACGGCCAGCGCCCAGGAGAATCCCGAACTCTTCTGGGCCCTGCACGGCGGCGGCGGGAACTTCGGCGTCGCCACCTCGTTTACGTTCGGCCTGCATCAGCTGGGGCCACGCGTGCATGCCGGGGTGCTGATGTGGCCGGGGGACGCAGCCCCGGAACTCAGCCGCGGATACCGGGACCTGGCCTCCGCGGCTCCCAACGAAGAGTCCGCCACCCTCATCTACGGGATTGCACCGGCGGAACCCTTCGTGCCCGCGGCCATGGTGGGCAAGATGGCGGTGTACGTCGTGTATGTCTTCGCCGGGGATGCCGAGGAAGGCAAAGAACATGCCAGGGCATACCGGGAACTGGGCCCTGTTGTGGACCTGGTGGAAGACACCGGCTACGCAGACTTCCAGTGCTCCCTGGACGACCCGCCGGGCAAGTACAACTACTGGAGTGCCGACTACCACGATGAACTCTCCGACGACGCCCTGGACGTCATCATCGACTCGGCCCGGAACCTCCCGGGACCAAGCTCCCAGCAACTGATCGCCCATTGGGGCGGGGCGGTGAGCGGGCCGGCCGCCGCGGCCACCCCGCTGCTGAACCGGACCGCCAACTGGGTGAGCCACCCGTTCGGCCTGGGCGACACCCCGCAGGGCGGGCAGGACGCGAAGGCATGGGTCAAACGCTTCCGCCGGGACATCTCCCCCTACGCGACCGGGGGCGTCTGGCTGAACTTCATCGGCGACGAAGGCCAGGCCCGGATCCGCGCGGCCTACGGCGACGAAAACTACAAGCGGCTGGCAGAAGTGAAACGCGAGTTTGATCCCGGGAACGTGTTCCGCGGCAACCAGAACATCCGACCCGCCGTCGCGGTGTGACCACAACGGCGGTGGCCCCGCCGTCGCGGCATGACCCCGACGGCGGCGCCCGCCCGGCGCCCGCCCGGTGCCCGCACCGGTGCCCGCAGTCCGGGCCGCGCGTGTCCGCGGTCGGGGCTAGACTGCCACCATGGCCGTCTACGTCGATCCGCCGCTCTGGCCTGCCCACGGAACCCACTTTTCCCATCTGGTCTCGGACACGTCGCTCGCGGAACTGCACGCCTTCGCCGCAGCCGCCGGCATCCCCGGGCGAGCGTTCGACGGCGACCACTACGACGTCGCCGAGGCCCGCTACGAGGCCCTGGTGGCGGCCGGCGCCATTCCTGTGGAGGGCCGGGTCCTCGTCCGAAAGTTGATCGCCAGCGGGTTGCGGATCCCGGCCCGACGGCGCGGCAAGGCCCTCCGGGTCCCGCTCCTGAACCGCTGGAACGAGGCGTTGCCGGGCCACGACGCCCTCTTCCTGGACCTGCTGGACCGCTGGGGCGAGGAACACCGGAAGTACCACGGCCGCACCCACCTGCTGGCGGTGCTGGAAGCCCTGGACCTGCTGTGCGATCCGGCCGTTCCGCCCCGCGCCGTGCTGCTGGCCGCCTGGTTCCACGACGCCGTCTACCGCGGCGTGGCAGGCCAGGACGAGGAAGAGTCGGCGCGGCTGGCCGACGACCGGCTCCGGCATGCCGGTCTCCCGGCCGCCGAGGTGGACGAAGTGGTGCGCCTGGTGCTGCTGACGGCCGACCACTGTCCGGAGCCCGGAGACGACGACGGCGCCCTGCTCAGCGACGCCGACCTCTCCGTCCTCGGCGGGGAACCGGAGGCCTACGCCCGCTACCTCGCCGCCGTCAGGGAAGATTTCGCCCACATTGGCGACGCCGACTTCGCCGCCGGCCGCGCCTCCGTCGTCCGCCAGTTGCTGCAGCTCGATCCGCTCTTCCATACCGACCGTGGCCGGACACTGTGGCTGGACGCGGCCCGCCGGAACCTGCAGGGCGAACTCGCGTGAGCCGTGTGCCGGCCTCCCACCGGCGGCCGGCGGCTCAGGCAGCCACGCTGAGGTGATTCGCCAGCCGGTCGAACGACTCGCGCCACCCTTCGCCATGGCGGTCGCGGCTTTCCGCGGAGTCGAACGGCCCCTGGGTGAAGGTCATCTGCGTGCCGCCGTCGATCTCCTCCAACCGGATCGTCACCTCGGTCTCGAAGCCGCGGGTTCCGTCCGGCTTGTCCCAGGCATGGGTGAACACGAACAGGTGCGGCGGCTCGACATCGGTATGCACCCCGCTCCACCAGAATTGCTGCCCGGTACTGTCCTGAATCATGCAGGCGCGGTACAGGCCGCCGACTTCGAGGTCCGCGTCGACGCTCTCACGCGGGACGTGGAAGCCGCGCGGGCCCCACCACTGCGGAGCCTGGTCCGGGTCCGTCAAAGCCGACCACACGCCCTGGATCGGCGCCCTGAACTCGCGGACAATGACCAGCATGAGGTCCGTGTCGCCGTTTGCCGTTTGGCTCATGGTCCTCTCCCTCGGATTGCTTGAACTGACAGGCGAAGTGCCCCCGGCCTGCTGGCTGCGCTGCCGCCGCCTAGCGCCGGCCGGGGCTGTAGGCGGTCACATACGGGGTGTTGCTCGGGATGATTTGTTTGCCGAGCGGCATCAGCGAGATGGGTATGAGCTTGAGATTGGCGATCGCCAGCGGAATGCCGATAATCGTGATGGCCATGGCGAAGGCCGTAACGACGTGCGCGATCGCGATCCAGATCCCGGCCACAAGCAGCCAGATGACATTTCCCACCAGGGTGAATATGCCGTTGCCGCCGGGCTTGTCCACCACCATGCGGCCGAACGGCCACAAGGCATAGGATGCGATGCGGAACGAGGCCAGGCCCCACGGAATGGTGACGACCAGCAGGCAGCAGACGACGCCGGCCAGGAAATATCCCAGGGCAAGCCACAGGCCGCCGAAGAGCAGCCAGATGATGTTCAAGAGTGTCTTCATGGATTAATTCTCGCCCGTAGGAGTGACATTCGGATCAGTGGTTTACCCGGAAAGATCCCTGACTTTCGAGCCCAACCCCGGACAGGTTTCCACGAGCCCGGTCCACGGGTGCCCGTCCGGGTTGGGCCCGCCTCGTCGGTGCTTAGGTATCGGCCTGTTTGACCATGGCGGCCTCAACGTTGATCTTGACCTTGTCGCTGACCAGCAGGCCGCCCGCTTCAAGGGCGGCGTTCCACGTCAGGCCGAATTCCTTCCGGCTGATGTCCGCCTCGGCACTGAATCCGGCCCGGGTGGCGCCGAAGGGGTCCACCGCCACACCGGTGTACTCGACTTCGAGCTCCACCGGCTTGGTGACTCCACGGATTGTGAGCTCGCCGGTCAGCACATAGTCTTCCCCCTCGCCCCGGATCCCGGTGGCCCGAAAAGTCATGTCGGGGAACTGCTCAACGTCGAAGAAGTCCGGGCCGCGGACGTGGCCGTCGCGGTTGGCGTCGCCCGAATCGAAGCTGGCGGTCTTGACCGTGGCGTGCAGGCTTGCGTCCGCCAGCGACTCGCGCACCCTTGCCTCGGCGGAGGCCTCGTTGAACCGGCCGCGGACCTTGCTGATGCCCGCGTGGCGGACGCTGAAACCGATTTCGCTGTGGGACATGTCCAATGTCCACACTCCGGGGGTCAAACCTTCGGGCAGAGTCACAACGGTCTCCTTCGAGCGGTGGCGGGCCTGCCCCGCCGGGGCGGTCGGGGTATTCCCCACTCTGCATGCTAACGAGGAAGCCCGTCCCGGGCTAGGTCCCACCGGCCCTGACGCGGGACACGCGGCACGCGACACGCCAGCGGCCACCCCGGCGGCGGCGTCGCGCGTCGGCGTCGCGCGGCGGCGGCGGGATTTCCGACGGCGGGTCCAGCGATCCGGGGCCGGACGCGTTCTCTGGCCTTCGCTCCACGGCCGGGTTACTCTGGCCTATAAATGCCGGCCAATCACCGAATTTCGCAGAACTATTTACACAGTCCTGATCAACCAAATGATGTGAGGAATCGTGGCCAGGTCCCTGGGGAAACATGGCAAGGCGGGTATCGGCGCTTGCTTGCTGAGCCTGGGTCTGTTGCTTTCCGCCTGCCAGCCCGGGCCGCCGGAACCCGCACCGCGCCCGAGCCCCGGCACGCCGTCGTCCCCCGCGCCGTCGCCCCCATCGCCGTCCACCGCACCGCCGTCGTCGTCTGCCGCGCCGTCGGCCGGCGAGCCCGTGCATTTCACCGCCCAGGGTGACATCGGCGTAGGCTCGGGCGCCAAGAAAGTGCTCGACGCCGTTGCCGGCCTCAAGCCGCACCTGAACCTGGCTCTGGGCGACTTCGCATACAAGGCCGGGCTCGAACAGGAGTTCTGCGACATGGTCACCGCCCGTCTCGGCGAGAACTTCCCGTACCAGTTGGTGACCGGAAACCACGAGAGTGACGGCCGGGATGGCGACATCGAGAAGTATGTCCAGTGCCTGCCCAACAAAATGCCCGGCCTCCAGGGCGAATACGGCGTCCAATGGCGCCTCGATGTCCCCGAGCAGAATCCGGTTGTCCGCTTCATCATGGTTTCCCCCGGCATCGATTTCCGGGGCGGGGAGCCGCTGGACTACTCAAGGGACAGCGAACGCTGGCGCTGGACCGCGGACGCCATCGACGAGGCCAAATCGCAGAACATCCCCTGGACGGTGGTGGGCATGCATACCCCGTGCCTGAGCGTCGGCAACTACGACTGCCAGGCGGGGCAGGACTTTACGAACATGCTGATCGAAAAGCAGGTGGACCTGGTCCTGTCCGGCCACGACCACGTCTATCAGCGGACGCATCAACTGGCCACGGGCGGAGGCTGCGCGGAACTCGTTCCCGCGACCTTCGCCTCCGCATGCCTGGCCGATACCGATGACGCCATGGCCCAGGGCTCGGGGACTGTGTTCGCCACCGTCGGCGTTGGCGGCGTCGGACTCTACAACGTCCGATCCGAGGACCCGGAGATGCGCTACTTCGCCAGCACATCCGGGAAGAACCAGGACCCGGCTTTTGGGACCCTGGATGTCATGGCGACGGCGGATGAACTTGCCGCCCGGTTCATTCCCGCCGACGGCTACAGCTTCTCGGATTCCTTTACCCTCCGCCGGTAATCTGCTGCGGCATTCGGCGGCAGGTGTGCGGGCTCAGGTGTGCGGCGGCGGGTAAGCCGTCGGACGCGCCCCGAGAGGGATCAGGCCGGCACCCAGATGCTGACCCAGTCCAGGTAGACGTGGCCCTGGGTTTCCGGAGCCGGACACAGAGGCAGGCAGGATTCGGTCTGCAGGATGAAATGCATGGGCGTCGAGGGCACGTCCGTTGTGCTCGCGCCGATGGATCGTCCGTCAATGAAGAACTCAACGCGACCGGGGGTCCACTCAGTCGTGGCAACATGCCAGTCTGTGGAAACTTTATTGGAAAAGAACTGTTCAAAACGCTTTGGATCCAAGGACATGAAATGGGCAGCTGCCGTCAGGATTGCTCCGAGGTCGCCTTCGGGGAAATCTATCTCCCCGTCCCGCGGCCAGATGCCACTATCCGGCCACAGGAGCCACGCCGTCTTGAAGCCAGGCATGACATCCCCCCTGTACCGGACTGAGTAGCGGCCGTACAGCATGCTGTTGGCTCTCGGGGGATTCTTGCTGGCATTCGGAAATTTGGGCGTGGGCGCGGCACCCATGAAGACACCGTTTTCAGAATGCATGAACCAGTCCAGAACGCCGTTTTTGACGCTCAGGACTTTCGAGGGATAGTAGCCCGATTTTCCGCCGCTGACCTGTCCGTCCGTATCCGGCGTTCCGTCTTTGTATCCGGCACTCCACCGGTCCCGGTAAAGCGGCCCGGGAAAAGAGCCCAAGGGGACGTCGCCGCCGGAGAAGTCCTCCACAAAGACGTTCCTCCATCCGGGCAGATCCCCCGACATGGCCGTGTCAGTGGTCCGGTCCGGAGGCGGTGCCGATGTCCGGTCAGGCCGGGACGCCGGCGCGCTCCCAGTCGCAGGGGCGGCAGTGGCGGCGCCACCTGCCGGCGGCTCAGTCGGCGCCACCGACTGGAGCCCGGGCTGGGCCCCTGTTCCGGCGTCGGTCGGCGGAGCCGCCGGCGAGGCCGAAATGGACGTGAACAGCGGCCGCTCGCCCCCTGGAGCGGCATCCGTGCCGCACGCCGCCAGGGCCAGGACCATGACCATGGCGGGAACCGCCATGGTCATGAAAGTCAGGAGACGCCGGCGACATGCCGGCAAGCGCCCCCAATTAACGGGTGTCCGCATCCGGCCAGTGTCGCATGGAGGCAACCGCCCATCAACAGTTTTGCCTCAAATTTGGTTGAAGGTTCCAGTTAATCCAAGGTTAATGCAAGGTGGCGAAACCAAACTTTAACCCTGGGGTATATCACTAAGTTGTCGACGACCGAACAGCGTAAGCATTGGGTCTATTTTCCGGTTGGAGGAGTCGGAAAGCGCTGTAGTTGCGACGAGCAGAATACGTCATTGAGTGGTGAGGCCAGTGTCCATCCCGAATCTCAAGCCGAACGTGCGCCCCCAAACGACGCCCCCGCCGGCAAATCCCTCGGTCAGCGTGGTGATCCCCACTTTGAACGAGGCAATGAACCTGCCGTGGGTGCTGCGGCGTATGCCTTCCTATGTGGATGAGGTGGTAATTGTTGACGGCCGTTCCCTGGACGGCACAGTGGAGGTGGCCAGGGCCTTGCGCCTGGACGTCGTGGTGGTGGCAGAGCCCCGCCCTGGCAAAGGCAACGCCGTGCGGGCCGGATTCGCCGCAGCCTCCGGCGACATCATCGTCATGCTCGACGGCGACGGCAGTATGGACCCCCAGGAGATCGGCTGGCTGGTGACTCCGCTCCAGCACGAATACGACTTCGTCAAAGGCTCCCGCTATGTGACGGGCGGCGGCTCAGACGATCTCACATGGCTGCGCAGCGGCGGAAACAAGATGCTCACCCGGCTCGCCAACACTGTCCTCCACAGCGACTACTCGGACCTTTGCTACGGCTACATCGCCCTGCGCCGCGAATGCGTTGACATTCTGGAGCTGGAGTCCGACGGGTTCGAGATCGAAACTGAACTGATTGTGCGGGCCTCAAGGGCGGGCCTGCGCATTGCCGAGGTACCCAGCCACGAACTGTCCCGCATCTCCGGGCAGTCAAACCTGCATACCTTCCGGGACGGCTGGCGGGTCCTCCGCACCCTGGCCCGCGAGCGCGTGAGCTGGGAAGCCCCGACCGCCGGCGCCCGCCCCGAAGCCCTGCGTCGGGTCAAGTACAAATACCCCAACGAGGTCTTCCCGCACGTTCCCACCGATCCCAGCAGCGTCCTGGGCGTACGGGCAGGCGAATAGGATGTCCGAGAACTCCAGCCTTCCGGAAGTATCCGTGGTCATTTGCTCCTACTCGGAGGACCGGTGGGACCGGCTGATCGGCGCCCTGGACTCGGTCCGCACCCAGACCTTCCCACCCAAGCAGACGATCGTCGTCGTGGACTACAACGTGGACTTGTACAAGCGCCTGATCTTTACCGTCCCGGATGCCGTAATTATCGAGAACGCCGGACCCAAGGGTCTCTCGGGCGCCCGCAACACCGGAGCAGGCATCGCCAAGGCCGAGATCGTGGCCTTCCTCGATGACGATGCCGAAGCCGAGCCGGACTGGCTCGAACGGCTCGCGGCGATGTACGACGATCCCGACGTTCTGGCGGTCGGCGGCCGGGTGGAACCGCTCTGGGAAGCCGGACGGCCAGGCTACTTCGCCAACGAGCTCGACTGGATTGTCGGCTGCACGTACCGGGGAATGCCCAAAGTCGCCGCCGAGGTCCGCAACGTCATTGGCGCGAACATGTCCTTCCGCGCCAGCGTCCTGGAACGGGTCGGCGGTTTCAACACAACCTTGGGCCGCCAGGACGCCGTCCCGCTGGGCTGCGAAGAGACCGAACTGTGCATCCGCGCGGTGATCGGAGCTCCCGGATCCCGGGTGGTCTATGAGCCCGCGGCCCTGGTGCACCACCACGTTCCGGCCGAGCGCGGCACCTTGCGCTACATGCTGGCCCGTTCCTGGGGCGAAGGGATTTCCAAGGCACAGGTCAGCAGGGTCGTCGGCCACAAACGGGCACTTGGTCCCGAACGGCGCTATGTCCGGCAGGTCCTGCCTCGTGCAGTATTCGCCGGAATCCGCGGCTGGCTCGGCGGCGGGGACCGTGCCGGGCTCGGCCGGGCAGCGGCCATCATCGCCGTGCTCGCGGCCACCGCGACCGGCTATGTGCGCGGCCGCCGGCTGCCTGCGGCGCCGTCGCCGGCCAAAGCGGCTGTTGTGACGCCGGAAGAGCCGTGGCGGGAAGTCAAATGAACCGCGCTGCGCCCTTCCCCGTAGACCGCCCGGTGCAGGCCCTGCACCCGGAACCACCTGACCGCAGGAACCCGACCCCAGAAAGCTTGGATCATGAGCCAACCTGAGCGCGACGTGAAACAGCCCATTGGCGCCTCTGCCGGAGCCTCCTTCGATGTCCACGGGATCGTGGGCATCGACGTGGAGGCGGGCACACCAGGGGAACCGCAACTGCGGGATATGCTCGCCCCGTTCCTGGGGAATTCCACCGCGCCGCGGCGGATCACCATCGGCGCCAAGATATCGCCGGTTTCCAGCCAGTCGCACGCGGAGGATGCCTACCGGTTCACCGGGGAGTCCCTCTATATTCCGGCGGACCGCGTCCAGATCATCGAAACAAAGGACGGGTACCGGATCGAAGGCGCCGGTGAGCTCCTGACCTCTGTGATTCCACTGCTGGACCGGCTGTGTGTCCAGGAGGAGACGGCAATGATCCATGCTGCCGTGGTGGACTTCCGCGGCTCCGGGGTTCTCCTGCCGGCCTGGGGAGGTGTTGGAAAGACCAGTACGGTGGCGAAGCTGGTGGCCATGCCCGATGTGCGGTTCATGGCCGACGACTGGGCCTTCATGGGCGCCGGCGGAATGCTCATGGGCTACGCCAAACCGATGTTCATCAAACCCCACCACCGCGCCATCTACCCGGACATGTTCCGGGGAACCCGCAAGCCCCTGGCCCCCGGATGGCTGACGACTCCTGTCGCCCATCTGGCCACGGCGGTCCATCCGGTCATTGTCCGCTATCCGAAAACAGCCGCATTCACCCGGCGCTGGTCCCCCGAACACCGCATGGTGCAGCCGGAGCATGTTTTCGGGGCGCAACGGATCTCGTCCGCGGCGCCGGCACAGCTGGCCATCTTCCTCGAGCGCTTCGACGGCGCGGACGCGCGGCTGGAAGCACGCAGCGCCGAGTGGATGACGTCCCGGGTCGTCGGCAACTTCCATTCGGAACTGC
This sequence comes from Arthrobacter sp. 01L42, assembly GCF_056400005.1. Lineage (NCBI taxonomy): Bacteria > Bacillati > Actinomycetota > Actinomycetes > Micrococcales > Micrococcaceae > Arthrobacter > Arthrobacter sp. 01L42. Next base: position 189,182 of record NZ_JBFTSL010000006.1, read on the forward strand.
CCATGGTCTCGCGGCGCCTTGTCGAGGCCCTCGGCGCCACCAGCCTCGTCCCGCTGGAGGAGCATTTTGGCCAGAAGGCGGCCGTGGTGCGCCGGGCCCTGGAGGACGTTCCCTGCTGGCTGCTGCGGCTTCCCGCCGCTTGGTCAGCGGACCAGGCCTCTGACTTCATCGCGAATCTGGTTCGTTCAAAACTGGATGAGTGAGGCGAGGCCACGTGAGCGATCTGAAGGTGTCGGTTGTTGTTCCGGCGCGCAATGCCGCAGCCTGGCTGGGCGAGTGCCTGGAGTCGATCCGCAGCCAACACCCGTACGAGATGATCGTGGTGGATGGCTGCTCGACGGATGACACTGTCGAAATCGCCCGCGACTGCGGGGCGACTGTCATCTCCGATGAAGGACGCGGCCTGCCTGCCGCACGGATGCTCGGCGCCCGCATTGCCACCGGCGACGTTGTCGCCCTGATCGACGCCGACGTCGTCCTTCCGCCGAAGAGCCTGTCCCGGCTGCTGACCGAATTCGAGGCCGGCGGCTACGACGGCCTGCAATTCGGGCTGGCCAGCGAAGCCGACGGCCCCGGCTATTGGGGGGCTGCGCTGGCCTGGCACCACAACCACAGCCGGGTGCGCAAGTGGTTTGGCGTCAGCGCCACGCTGATGCGCCGCGACGTGCTGCTCGACGTTGGGTTCGACGACGACTTCCGCTCCGGGGAGGATGTGGAGCTGAGAATCCGGCTGGAGCAGGGCGGGTTCAAGCTCGGCGTCTCCGACTCCGTGGTGGTCAGGCACCGGTTCGACGACACGTTCGACTACGCCCGCGACCAATGGCTCCAGGACGGGGCCGGGACGGCTCGGACTGTCCGCAAGCACACGGGCCGCGCCGGCTGGCTCGTGATACTGCCACTGCTGGCCACCGTGCGGGGGGTTGGCATGTCCCTGGTCCGGGCACCCCGCTTCCTGCCGTACTGGGTGGGCTTCCTGCTCTACAACTACCGCGCCATGGCCGGCGAGCTCCTGCGGCCGGCCCACAAACCGATCTCGGTCGGCGGGAACGCGGCCTGGCTGGCCGCCGCGAGGATTGCCCCCATGGTGACGGGCTTCCTGTTCTGGGCACTCGCGGCCCTCGTGCTCCCGCCGGAGCAAATTGGTCTGGGGTCCGCGGTGGTCGCAGCCGCGCTCCTGACCGTGCAGCTGGGGATGCTCGGCGTCGGGCCTGCCACGCTGACGCTGCTGCCCGCGGAAACTGACGGCGGCCGGCGCCTCATCGCCACCGGCCTGCTTACCGTGGCGACGTGCTCCCTGCTGGGCGCTGGCCTGCTGGTTGCCGTCACCTCCTGGCTCGGCACAGGCGTGGGCGAGGCCTGGGGGGACCCCCTGGTCACCATTCTTTTCCTGGCCACGGCACTGCTGGCCGCCAGCGCCTACCAACTCGACCACGTGGGCGTAGCCCAGGAACGGGCCGACCGCACGCTGGTCAGGAGCCTCGCACAGTCCCTCGTCCAGCTCCTCTTCCTGGCCGCCGCGCTGGCTGTCGGGCTCCGTGACCTGGCGGTGATTGTGGGCGCCGTTGCCGCCGGCGCCCTGGCCAGTGTCCTCGTAGGGCTGCGCCAGCTCGCACGGGCCCACGTGTCCCCCGACTGGAAGCACGGCTTCCGGCCTCGGCCGGCCCTCAATCTCCTGAAGCCAGGGCTTCCCAACCACGCCCTCACGCTCGCCGACCGCGCGCCCGGCTACCTGCTCCCGCTCATCGTTGCAGCTACCCTGGGCCCGGCGTCGACTGCCGCCTGGTATGTGGTCTGGATGATGGCCTCGGCAGTGTTCTTCGTGCCGCAGTCCGCCGGGTTTACCCTGCAAACGGCCCTCGCGGGTTCACGGGGGCGGCCGGGCCTCCTCGCCTCCGCGTTACGGGCCAGCTTTATGCTGACTCTCGTGGCCGGGCTGATACTGCTGCTGGCCGGCCCCCTGCTTCTGGGCTTCCTCGGACCGGATTACGCGTCCGCGTGGGTCCTCATTCCTGTACTCGTCCCGGCACTCCTCCTGAGTTGCGTGACCCAGGTCTACTACGGGCTGTGCCGGGCCCAAGGGCGGCTTTTCGAATCCACGATAGTCGCCACTCTGGCCGCCATCCTGGTCGTGGCACCCGCCGCGGCAGTGGCGCAGCAATATGGCCTCACCGGGGTCTCAGTCCTATGGGCCGTTGCCCAAGCGGCTGCTTGCCTGATGGCCACCTGGCGCCTGATCACCCTGACCCGGATGAAGCCCGCCTCCACCGCAGGCGAGATTCCTTCAGCGGCGCGCCACCAGCCGACCTGAATCGAGAAATGATGACACACGAAACGGCAACAAGCCTCCCTGTGGGCACCACCCACCGGCATGAGGCGCATGCGCACGTCGGCGGTGCTAAGCCGCCCACCCACCGCAACCTCGGACTGACGCCGTCGTGGCACATCGGTGCCCTGGCCGCGGCAGCCGCGGCCGCGCTCACCCTCGGCGTGTGGAGCATGAACCAGGTCAATCCTTTTCAGATCGGCGGGGCCGGGCTGATTGATGCCCTCCCGCCGGCCTATTTCGTTGCGCTCGCGCTCAGCCTCGCCGGATTTGTTGCGTCGCTGAGCCTCCGCCGTCTGGTTCCGGCGCTTCTCACCTGGCAGCTCCTGGTCACAGTGGTTCTCCTCGACGGTGCTGACCCCATCATTCATGGCCTGCCCCGGCTCGAGGCCAGCTTCCGGCATCTGGGCATTGCGGACACCATTAGCCAATCGGGCCAGCTGGATCCGACCCTGGACGCCTACTTCAACTGGCCAGGATTCTTCAACGTGCTGGGAATGCTCTCCGGGGCGACGGGCGCCAAGGATCTTTTCGGGATCGCAACTTGGGCGCCGGTGGGCATCAACATCCTCCTGCTCGCACCACTGCTGGCCCTGGCCCGGCGGTTGACGGCAAATCCGCGCCAGGCCTGGGCGGCTGTCTGGATCTTTTACGTGGCCAGCTGGATTGGACAGGACTACCTGTCACCACAGGCCTATTCGTTCCTCCTCCTGCTCACACTGATTGCCTGCCTGCTCAGCGTCTTCGGCGGTTGGGCCTGGCCCACGGAGCGCACCCGCTTCTCCCGGTGGCTTGCCCGCAGTGTCAGCAAACTGGACAGCTCGGTCCCGCGGTATGGCGCCGCGGAACCGCACCGGGCTGACACGGCGATTCTCGTGGTGGTCTGCGCACTGATCCTGCTTGCCATGACGGCTTCACACCAGCTCAGCCCCTTCGCCGCGATCCCCATCCTGGCCGCGCTCCTGCTGACCGGACGTCTCCGGCTGCGCTTCTTGCCGGTCCTGGCCGTGGTCCTGCCCGTCGGCTGGCTGCTCTTTGCGGCTTCCACATTCGTGGAGGGACATTTCGGCCAGCTGCTCGGCTCGCTCGGTGACATCGGTGCGAACAGCCTCGGCGCGCTGGGCAGCAGGGTTTCAGGCAGCGACGCCCACATGTTCGTGGTCTATACGCGCATGGCCGAGGTTGCGCTGGTCTGGGTGCTCGCCGTTGCCGGCGCCATAGTGGGCTACCGGCGGAAGGCACCGTGGCTGGCGGCCGCGGCCGCGGCGCTGGCGCCGCTGGTCCTGATTCCCCTCCAGCCCTATGGCGGTGAACTGCTTCTGCGCCTGTATCTCTTCAGCCTTCCGTTCGCCGTCTGCCTGGCGGTGCTGCCACTGATGTCAGACAGTGCCGCGGGGCTGAGCCTGCGCCGGGCCCTTGCGCTGCTGCTGATGGGCGCGGTGCTCGCTACAGCCACTGTCGTCTCCCGTTACGGAAATGACGGCATGGAAAGCTTCAACGACGACGAAATCGCCTTAGTGAACCACCTCTATGCGACTGCGCCCACCGGTTCGGTCCTCATTGAGGCAGTTCGCAACACCCCGTGGAGATACCAGCACTACGCGGACTACGACTACCGGGCGCTCGTTGCTGCCGAGCCCATTCCCAACGCCGCGCCGCTCAGCTGTGACGCGGCCAACCAGATCGCCCACAAAGCGGGCGCGTACCTCATCGTTACCGAAAGCCAGCAGGAGGCAGCCGAACTTCGCGGTTCGACTCCCACCGGCGACCTTCAACGTTTTACCGCCACATGCGCCACGAGTCCGGGCTGGACAAAGGTTTTTGAAAACGCAGGCGGCGTGATTTTTCACATCGAAGGAGTTAGCAATGGCAACTGAACGCAGCTACGTGAGCTATGCGACGGCAGCCGTCGCCGTAGCAGCCATACCGCTCTCGTTTGTCGGCCCCGAGGGCCTGCGCCTGGCGGTGATAGGCCTGCTGATGCTGGCCGGGCCTGGAACGGCGCTGGTGCTGCTCCTCCGCTTCGACCCCCCGCGCTCAGCCCAGGCAACTGGCGCGCTTCCCCTCAGCATCGCCATCGCAATCGCCTTCAGCCTCGCGATGTCCACCCTCGTGGCGACGGCGATGATCTACGCACGTCTCTGGTCACCGCCGGCGGCTGTATGCCTCCTGTCGGCCCTGACCCTCGTATTCCTGGGCATTGAGCTCAAGCGGCCAAAGCGTGCCCTGGTGCGTGCGAAATGATCATCTTCCTGACGGGACTGGCCACCATGACGGCCCTCGTGAGCTGCGATGTGCTTCGCGTGTTGCAGCCGGACAAGGCACTCCCGCGCGCCGTGGTGATCACCACGGCAGCCCTGCTGGCCATAGTCGGCGTCGCGGTGGTCATGCAATTGGTGCATCTGGCGCAGCTGGCATGACAGAAACCGTCCGCCCGGTGCCGCGGTACCGGGCGGACACCAACAAGTCGAACCAATCACGGAAAGTATTTTCAATGAGAAAACTTAGAACACTCAGCATGGTTGGGACGCTCGGAATGCTCGTAGCCGGTTCCCTCGTCTTCGGTTCCGCCCCGGCAGCTACGGCCGCGACGGACCCAGTCTGCGGTACCATCCCGACAAATTCCTATCCGGGCACCGCTGTAGTCGCCACCAGTTTCGAGAAGGGCGGGTTTTGCACCCTCGTCCCCAAGGTGTCCGGCTCCGGCACCGCAACGATATCCAGCTCACGGCCGCATACCGGGACGCAGGCAGCCAAGCTGCACGTGACCACCGATTCCGGCTCGCTCGCAAACCTCTCCTCGCCGACGTTTTCCTCGGGGACCAAGACCTCGTACGCAGACGGCTGGTTCAATATCACTGTTGCCGGCGTTTCCGGCAATGACGTCCCGTACTTCCGGTTCTTCTCCGGATCCACCCGTGTCGCGGACATCTACCGTTACAACAGCAACGGGCAGTTGTGGCTCCGGGTCACGTCACCGAGTGGCACCTTTGTCTACACGAAGCTGATCTCCAGCAGCATCTCCCTGAGCGCCTGGCACCATGTGTCCATGCGGGTGACCGCGAACGGCAGCAAGTCAACAATCCAGGTGTGGTTCGACGGCGTGCAGAAGTACAGCAGCACGAGCGTCAGCATGCTCGGCAGCACCTTGAGCAAGGTTCAGCTCGGGGCGGAGCACAACCGGCAAAAGGGCGACGAATACATCGATGACGTGATCATCAAACGCTCCTAGCCCCCTCAGATGGTCCGCGGGCGGCCCAGCCTCATTCAGGCGCTTTGGCCGCCCGCACGAAATCCCCGATCTTGGCCAAGTCCTTGATGCCGCGCGCCGACTCGACGCCGGAGGACACATCGACACCCCACGCCCCGGCCTCCGCCGCTGCCCGGGCGACGTTGGCGGGATCGAGACCGCCGGCGAGCAGCCACTTGCGTCCGGTCAGGGCCTTGGCCCGGACCGAGCCGTAGTCCCAGGCCTCGCCTGAGCCTGGCACGGCGGCGTCGATCAGGAGCAAATCCTCGTCCCAGTCGCTGAAGGCCTCCGCGGCGGCGGCCATGGTGACGGCCCTGATGAGTTTCATCCCGGCGTCGTGCACTGTCCGGACGTCGGCGGGTGAGCGGTCCCCGTGGAGCTGGACCCAGACCAGGCCCGCCTCACGGGCGACGGCGACGGCGTCGGCGGCCGGTTCGTGCCGGAACACCCCCACCGCGGGCACCCCGTCCGGGACGTGGGCGAGGAGGTTCCTGACCTGTTCCGGCGTGACCTTCCGGGGGCTGCGGGTCAGGACGAAGCCGACGGCGTCCGCGCCGGCGCCCGCCGCGACGCGGACCGCGTCCGGGGTGCTCAGGCCGCACACTTTGACAAACATTCGGGCTCCTTCTGGGCGCTTCCTGCCTCCGACGTTAGCAAGGCCGGGCCCCCGCCGCCGACTTTGCGTCGGCACTAGCGTGCGCAGCCCCCGCCGGCGCCTCGGGCCGATAGGCTGAGGCCATGGAGATCATCCGCTATGCCGAGCTCAAAGCCCACCCCTGGCGCAACGGCGGCGGGGTGACGCGCGAAGTGGCGCGCCATCCAAGGACCCCGTCCCTGCGGACCGCCCCGCAAGATACAGGGCAGGACAACGCCTGGGACTGGCGCGTCAGCATTGCCGAAGTCTCCAAGGCGGGCCCCTTCTCCGCGTACGCCGGGATGGACCGTGTACTGACAGTGATTGACGGCGACTTGCTGCTGCTGAGCGTGGACGGGGCCGAACATCCGCTGGAGAAGTACCGGCCGTTCCGGTTCTCCGGCGACGCGGACTCGGCGGGGGCACTGCCCACCGGCGACATCCGGGATCTGAACGTCATCACCCGCAACGGCGCCTTCAAGGGCTACACCTCGATCGTCGAGCTGTCCAAGAAGCGTGCCCATCCGGTGTTCGCAGGCCAACTCGGCATCCTCCTGCAGGGGCAGGGAACCGTCAGCCCCGGGACTGCAGGCGGCACTCCCACCGGGCCGGCCGCCGTCGCCCCCGAGCCGGAGCGACTCGAACTGAACCGTTACGACGCCGTCCTCGGCGCCGATACCGCGACACCGGAAATCGTGGGCCGCGGATTCCTGGCTGTCATCTCGATCGATCCTGCGGAACCCGGCACCGTATAGCGCTGTCCGCCTACACCCGGGCGCCGCCGACACGCACCGAGTCCCCGGACAGCCGCTGCGCGAGCCAGATCGGGACGATCGAGACCACGATCAGCACGACCGCCACGACATTGACCACGGGAGCCTGGTTCGGACGGAAGAGGTTCTGCAGGATCCAGATCGGCAGCGTGGTCTCGCCGGCCCCGATCGTAAACGTGGTAACGATGATCTCGTCGAAGCTCAGCGCGAAGGCCAGCAGGCCGCCGGCCAGCAGGGCGGAGCGGAGCTGCGGGAAGGTCACCAAGCCAAATGTGGTGAAAACACCGGCGCCGAGGTCGGCGGAGGCTTCCTCGAGGCCGGCGCTGGTGCGGCGGAGCCGAGCAATGGCGTTATTGAACACCGTCACCATGCAGAACGTGGCGTGGGCGATCACCACCGTCCACAGGCTCAGCGGGACGCCCAGGATCGTGGTGAACATGTTGTTCAGCGCGATGCCCGTGACAACCCCGGGCAACGCGATGGGCAGGATGACCAGGAGGTTGATGACGTCACGGCCGAAGAACTCATAGCGCTGCAATGAGATCGCCAGCAGCGTCCCCAGCACCAGCGAAATGATGGTCGATACGACTGCCACCCACAGGGAGGACACGACGGCCTCCCTGACGCCGGGCGAGTCAAAGGCCTTGCCCCACCATTCCAGCGTGAAGCCCTTGGGCGGCCAGCCGAAAGTCCGGTCTGCGTTGAACGAGTTCACCACCACCAGCAGCAGCGGTGTGTAGATGAACAAAAACACCAGCGCCGTGACAATGCCCAGGACCACCTTGGCGCTACGGGAAAGTCTCATGATGCTCCTCGCACTACAGGCTGTTCAGGGCGCCGGTGCGGCGGACGACGAAAAGGTAGAACATGATGATGGCGATCGGCACCAGCGATACCGCGGCGGCGAACGGCAGATTGTTGGCCGCTCCGACGTTGGCGTAAATCACGGTGCCCAGCATCTGGGTGGTCCCGCCGACGATCTGCGCAGTGATGTAGTCGCCCAGCGACAGGGAGAACGTGAAGATCGTGCCCGCGATGATGGAGGGGACCAGCAGCGGAAGCATGACCAGGCGCATGGTGGTGAGCGGCTTCGCGCCCAGGTCCCCGGAGGCCTCCAGCAGGGAGTCGGGCACCCGGTCAAAGCCCGCGTAGATCGGCAGGATCATGTACGGCAGCCAGATGTAGGACAGGGTCAGGATGACGGCGGTTTCGCCGTAGCCCGGCGAGGACAGGCCGATCGGGGTCCCCAGCCACTCCAGCAGCCCACCCTCGGACAGGACATTCCGCCAGGCGTAGGCCTTGACCAGGTAGCTTGCCCACAGCGGCATCAGCACGGCCACAACGAGCAGTTTCTCCCAGCGGGCGGGAGCGACCTTGGCGATGAAGAACGCGATGGGCAGTGCCAGGATCATGTCAATCACGGTGACCGCCACGGCGATCCACAATGTCCGCAGGGTGATCCGCTGATACACCGGATCGGTCAGGACCGTGACGATGTTTTCCGTGGTCCAGACCGTGGACACCTCCCCGGTGAAGGTATCCACGGTCCAGAACGCGGTGATGAGCAGTGCCGCCAAAGCGGCGATGTACACCAGCACCAGCCAGCCCGCCGGGGCGGTGAGCAGGGCCGCCAGCCTCAGCCGGGGCGAGCGGTGCAGCAACGCCGAAAAGGCGTTGGTTTTCGCCCGTGGCACGGCCCCGGCATCACCGGGCGCCCCGGGCGGCAGCTGTTGCGTATGAAGTGCCATCTCGCCTTAATCTCTGCCGGCCCCCGGGGCCGGCTCGTTCGTAAGGGTTTGGTGCGGCAGAGCCGGAATCAACCCTTGATTTCCGTCCAGGCCTTGGTCCATTCCGAATAGTCGGTGCACTTGACGTCCTTGCGGCCATCGAGGCACTCGGCCACCGGTGTGGTCCAGAACCAGATCCTGTCGGCGTAGGCCGCATCACCTGAATGGTACGTCTGGCAGTGGTTGGGATCCTTGGTCAGCTCGCAGGCTTTCGCGTTGGCCGGCGATTCGCCAAAGTACTCCGCCACCTGGGCGTTCGGCTTGGGGCTGGCGATGTAGTCGAGCCACTTGTAGGCGCAGTTCGGGTTCTTGGTCTTGGAGCCGATCATCCAGGTGTCCGACCAGCCGGTGGCGCCCTCGTCCGGGACCAGGGTTGCGACCTTGGCGCCGTCTGCCGTCGCGATGTTGGCCCCCACCTGCCAGGTGGTGCCAACCACGGTGCTCCCGGACGTAAACGCCTGGACCTCCTTGACGACGTCGCTCCAGTACTCGCCGATGTGCGTGCGCTGCTGCTTGAGCAGGTCGACGGCCGCGGCCAGCTGGTCCTTGTCGAGGGCATAGGGGTTCTTGATGCCGAGGTCCGGCTTATGGGCCATGAGGTACATGGCGGCATCGGCGATGTAGATGGGCGAGTCGTAGGCCGTGACCTTGCCGGTGTTCTTGGCGGCGTCGTCAAACACAGCGCTCCAGGAGGCGGGCGCCGGGGCGACCTTGTCCGTGGAGTACATCAGCAGGTTGGCGCCCCAGCCGTGGGGCATTCCGTAGTTGACGCCGTTGACGGTGTTCCAGGCTTTGTCCTTCAGGAACGGGTAGATGTCCGGGTAGTTCTTCAGCAGGCTCATGTTGACCGGTTGCACGTCCTGGCCGGCGATCAGGCGCAGCGACGCATCCCCGGAGGCCGAGATAACGTCGTACTGTCCCGTGCGCATGAGCGTCACGGCCTCGTCCGAGGTGCCGAACGGCTTGAAGCTGACCTTGCACTGGGTTTCCTGTTCGAACGGATGCACCCAGTCGACGGCCGGGTCGTTGCTGCCATCCTCGACGTAGCCGGGCCATCCGAGGATGGACACCTGGCCTTCACCGGTGCCGATCTCGGTTTTGACCGGCTGCGCCGACTGTGCAGAACCCGATCCGCCGCTGGTTCCGCAGGCCGACAGCGCGAGCGCTGCGGCCGCGACCACCCCGACTACGAGGGAGGCCTTAGTTCTTGGTGCCATGATCCGTACCTTTCGCTGTGGAGAAAACTCTGGACTGGAACGCTGCGCCGCGGCACGGACGGCAACCCCGCCCGGCATGGCCCGGCGTCAGGTAGTGCCGGGGACCGGAAGCCAAACGACGGCGTCGTCGTCCCAGCTGACCGTGACGGGCCCGTTCACCAGATCGGTGTCGCTGCCGGGCAGCTTTTCCGGAACGAGCGCGACGACGGCGGGTCCGCCGTCGAGCTGCACCCGCACCTGGGTGGCGTGCCCGACGTAAACGAACGACGTCACTGTCCCGGGCCGGGAGGTGGTGCCGGAACGGCGCTCCGGTTCGCCGGCCCAGGCGACGCGCAGCCGCTCGGGACGGATGCACAGCGGCTCCGGCCGGCCATAGATCGTCTGGGCCTGGCCGGCGTCGAATATGTTGGAGGTGCCGACGAAGTTGGCCACGAAGATGCCGCCCGGGCGCTCGTAGATTTCGTGCGCGGTGCCGATCTGTTCGATGCCGCCGTTGTTGAACACGCCGATCCTGTCGCTCATGGTCAGGGCCTCCTCCTGGTCGTGGGTGACGAAGATGAAGGTGATACCCAGCGAGCGCTGCAGTTCCTTGAGTTCGACCTGCATCTGCTGCCGGAGCTTGAGGTCCAGGGCACCGAGCGGCTCGTCCAGGAGGAGGACCTTGGGCTCGACCACCAGTGCCCGGGCCAGGGCAACGCGCTGCCGCTGGCCGCCGGAGAGCTGGGCGGGTTTGCGGCCGAGGAACTTCCCGAGCTGGACGCGGTCCAAGGCTTCCCTGGCCCGCTCCCGCCGCTGTTTCCCGGGCATGCCGCGCACCCGCAGCCCATAGGCGACGTTGTCCACGAGGGACATGTGCGGGAACAGCGCGTAGTCCTGAAATACGGTGTTGACGTCCCGCTGGAAGGGCGCCATGGCCGTGACGTCCTTGCCCTCGAGTTCGATACTCCCGGACGTCGGCAGCTCGAAGCCGGCGATCAGGCGCAGGACCGTCGTCTTGCCGGAGCCGGACGGGCCAAGCATGGAGAAGAATTCCCCGTGGCGGATGTCCAGGTCCACGCCATTTACCGCGACGGTGTCCCCGAAGACCTTGGTGAGCTTACGCAGACGGATCGCCGGAACCTCTTCCTTTCCGGTCGAGGTGCCGGCGGCCAGTGTTTCGGTCATGGGGTGCGCCTTACTCCGTTGCCGGATCGTCCACAGGAACCACGCAACCGAATGTGATCCAGTCCACACTGGGCTGCTGGGCCAAATGCTATTACTCCATAGGTTTTGTGTATAGACCCTCCGGCAAAGCCCGGATTAGGATGTCATCAGCCCGGGCGACGCGCGGCGGCACCGCGGAAGCCGCAGGGATGCACGGCCGGTGCGGGGCGGATACCGCCGGAGGGAAGGGAGGCCCGAATGGTGTTGTCGCCCACGGGCGCCTCCCGGAGCCTGGCGGCGGTGTTCACGCCGATCAAATCACGCGGGCTTGTGGATGAAGTGTGCGGCCGGATCGAACAGGCCGTGGAGACCGGGCTGCTCACCAGCGGCCAGCGGCTGCCGAACGAAACCGAGCTGGCCGCGGCCCTCGGAGTGTCCGCGGTAACGGCACGGGAGGCCCTCTCCCAGCTGCGTGCCTCGGGAATCATCCGGACCGCGCGCGGCCGCAGCGGCGGAAGCTTCATCGCCGACGACGTGCTGCCCTCCCGGGAACGGGCCCTGGCGCAACTGCATGAGCTGAGCCGGCTGCAGATCAGGGACCTCGCGCTGCATTACCAGGCGATCGCCGCGGCCTGCGCGGGCGTGGCGGCCCGCCGCTCCGACGCCGCCGACATCGCCACGCTGCGCTCATTCATCCCCGCAGCCGACGATGACTCCCTGAGCTGGCGTCTGGCCCTCTCGGAGTTCCTGCTGGAAGTCGCGGCCATTGCCCGCTCGGCCCGGCTTGCCCGGGAGCTCATCCGGCTGCAGGCAGATCTCGGCACCCTCACGCTGCTGCCCTGCGCCGACACCGGCTACCGCGGACGCACCGCCGTGATCCTCGGGGACGTGGCGGCCGCCATCGAGACCCACGACCCCGGGGCCGCCGAAACGGGGGTCAAGGCCCTCATCTCCGCCACCACCGACTGGCTGCTGACCGAGCAGGCCAAGAGCTTTTGACCGCACCCGCATCCCGGAGCCACGATCGTGGCCATCTTTGACCGCAAATGTCCGGCACCTTCGAGCTAAGGCAGCACCGATGTCCGAAACCACCTCCACCGCAGGCCCCACCGCAGCGTCCATGGCAGCGCCGGCCGAACCCGGCGCTGTTGAGAAGGCGGCCCAGCTGGCCGCAGCCGAACTCGACGCCACCATCGCCGGCATCGAGCACTGCCTGACGGAGTGGGCCGCTGACACCGGGGCCGGCCTGGCCGCCATGTCCGGCAAAGTCACCGGCACGGCCGTGGACAAGCTCATCCGTCCGGTGGTCGAGGAACTGGTGCAGCTGCCCGGCGGCTACGCGGCCGGAGCGGGGTTCATCGCCAACGCCGGGTTGCTCGGGCCCGGGCGCAGCTACATCGCCTGGTGGCAGGGCCCGGATCTGGAGCACGTCGACGCGCTGGCCAACTTCAGTCCCAACTCCATCAGCCGCTACGTCAAGGCCGAGTGGTTCCGGATCCCCGTGGAAACAGGACGGGCCCACGTCACCGGGCCCTACGTGGATTTCCTCTGCACCGACGAGTACGTCCTGACCTTCACGCACCCGGTGTTTACCCGCCCGGACGGCCCGGTCGCGGGAATCGTGGGCATCGACGTGACAGTTCAGCGCCTGGAACGCGGAGCCATGGCGGCGCTGCGGCGGATCGGCGGCCGGGCCACCCTGGCCAATGCCGACGGCCGGGCCATCGTGTCGGCGGCATACGATATCGACGCCGGCGACCTTACCGCGCCGAACGAGCCGTGCGCGCAGTACCCCGTGGGGCGCACGTTCACTCTTTGCAGCGACGCCGTCGGGCTCTGATGCCGATTTGCTAGACTTGGAGGCCAAGGCCCCTCTTCCAGGCCTCCGGACGACGGTTCAGTACCCGGCACGCGACAAGACTGGCCACAGGAGCTGTCATGTCGTGGCTAATACTCATTCTTTCCGGGGCGCTGGAGGCCGTTTGGGCCGCCGCCCTGCACCGGACCGCCCAGGCCAGGGGCCGCCGCCGGCTGGTCCCGGCCCTCGTTTTCCTCGTTTCCGTCCTCGCCAGCACCGGCGGGCTCGCCGTCGCCATGCAGTCCATCCCTACCGGAACGGCCTACGCCGTGTGGGTGGGGGTCGGCGTCGTCCTGACGTCCGGCTACGCGATAGCCGCCAAGGTTGAGCGCCCGACGGCGGCACGGATCCTGCTTCTTGGCGGGATTGCCGCGAGCGTCGCCGGCCTGAAGCTGGTGGCGTGACCATGATGAAACCAGCTGCAATGTCATGGGTGATTCTGCTCGCTTCCGCTGTGCTGGAGGCGGTCTGGGCCACGGCACTGGGCCTGTCCGACGGGTTCTCCCGCCCGTTGCCGACCCTCGTGTTCGCCGTGACGGCCACCCTCAGCATGGTGGGGCTCGGCTTGGCCGTGAAGCGCATTCCGCTCGGCACCGCCTACGCCATCTGGGTGGGGATCGGCGCTGCACTGACGGTCGGCTGGGCGATGGCCACCGGCGTCGAACCGGCCAGTCCGCTCAAGCTGCTGTTCATCGCCGGAATCGTCGGATGCGCGGCGGGCCTGAAGCTCCTCCCGCCAACGGCGGACTCAGAGGAACCGGCACAAGGCGCTGTCCGGCCGGCCTCCCCTGCGGAAATTCCCCACGTTTAGGGCAGTACGACGGCGTGTCCCCTGCGGCGCGCCGTCGTGCCGGCCGCGCAACGGTCAAAGGTGGGGAGAATCGTCTGCCCGGCCGATAACAGGGCCGGAATAGCTGCCGGAATAGCCGCGCGCATCCTGGGGTTCTTGGCAGGGACGGAAGTCCTACGGAACTATTCAGTGCGCGAATGGAGACCAAGATGACGGCAGCAACAGTCCGGCTCGGCGACGGCCTGATGGTCAGCCCCCTGGGGTTCGGCGGTATGGCCCTGACCCCTGTCTACGGCGAGGTGGACCCGGCCGAGGCCCTGCGGACCCTGCATCACGCGGTGGACGCCGGCGTCAGCTTCATCGACACGGCGGACATTTACGGCGGCGGCAGCAACGAGGAGCTGATCGCGCGGCTGCTCAAGGAACGCCGCGGCGAAGTCCAGCTGGCCACCAAGTTCGGCCTCGTGGGCACACCGTCGGCCGGCTACACGGACATCCGCGGCGACGCCGCCTACGTGCGGCAGGCCGTGGACCGCAGCCTGCAACGGCTGGGCACCGACACCATTGACCTGTACTACCTGCACCGCCGTGACCTCCGCGTTCCGATAGTGGAAACCGTGGAGGCCATGGCGGGGCTGGTACAGGCCGGCAAGGTGCGGCATCTGGGCCTGTCAGAGGTGACGGCCGAGGAGCTGCGCGAGGCCAGCCGCATCCACCCGATCGCCGCGGTCCAGAGCGAATGGTCCATCTGGAGCCGCGACGTGGAACGCAACGTGGTGCCTGCCGCCGCCGAACTCGGGGTGGGATTTGTGCCGTATTCGCCGCTGGGCCGGGGATTCCTCACCGGCACCGTGGACGCCTCGACGCTGGGCAGCAACGACTTCCGCCGCAACATCCCGCGTTTCGCGGCGGACGCTGCCAGCGCCAACCAGGGCGTGGTGGCGGCCGTGCAGGCTGTCGCTGCGGAACTGAGCGTTGCCGGGCAGGCTGCAACTCCTGCCCAGGTGGCGCTGGCCTGGCTGCTTGCGCGGGGCCGCCAGCTGGGACTGCCCGTGGTCCCCATTCCCGGCACCCGCAAGGCGGACCGGATCGACGAAAACCTTGGCGCCCTGGCCCTCGACTTCACCGCAGCGCAACTGAGGACGCTCGAGTCCGCCGCGGACGCCGTCGTCGGTTCCCGCGCCGCGGACCCCAACTGGGTGTCCCAGGGCCGTGAATAGCGGCTCCGTAGACTGATGCCCATGGACTCGCTCATTCACTCTTTACGTGACATCACCATCCGCCGGATTTCGGTCGGCGAGATGGACAACAATGTTTACCTGCTCACGGCCAAGGCCTCCGGCGCGCAGCTCCTGATCGATGCGGCCGATGATCTGGCCGCCATCCAGGGGCTGCTCGCGGACGCCGCCGCGGATACTTCCGCGACGCCGAAGCTGGCGCTGGTTGCCACCACCCACCAGCACTGGGACCATGTCCGGGCGCTGCCGGGCCTGGTGGAAGCCACCGGCGTAAAAACGGCGGCCGGGACAGAGGATGCCCCGGAGCTGCCGGTGCCGGTGGATGTACTGCTGGATCACGGGGACGTCGGCAACTTCGACGGCTTCGACGTGACGGCTGTACATCTGCGCGGCCACACACCGGGTTCGATCGCCCTTGTGTACCAGGACCCCGAAGGCCCGGCCCACATCTTTTCCGGCGACTCGCTGTTCCCCGGCGGGGTAGGCAACACACAGAAGGATCCGGCGCGCTTTGCCCAGCTGATCACCGATGTGAGCGAGCGGCTGTTCGATGTGTATCCGGATGACACCGTGGTGCACCCTGGACACGGCCAGCCCACCACCCTCGGCGCGGAACGGCCCCACCTGGAAGAGTGGCGCGCCCGCGGCTGGTAGCTTCAGCTTTTCGCGGCGTTTTTGGACAACCGCTGCGCTTTCGGACGGCCGCTACGGGGATTCCCGTAGCGGCCGTCCGTTTGCGTAGCGCCAGCTATTTTGCGTAGCTGAGAACCGGAACCTTAGCGGCCGCGGCGTTCGTTCGAGGCCGGAGCCGACGCGCGGCGGGGGCCGGAGCCGCGGGCCGGACGTCCTTCACCGGAACGGCCGTTGCCGCCGCCGGCGTAGGATCCGCCCGAGGTGCCACCGGTGTTGGAGGACCAGACCGCCGCGCTGCCTCCGGATTTGCTGCTGGCGGACTTGGCGCCGGCAGCTGCACGCTGGCCGGTTGCCGGGCGTCCGCTGCGCTGGCCGCCTGTCGAAGCGCCGGTGCGGGGAGCGCCACCTGTGCGGGGTGCTCCGCTGCGGGGAGCCGAAGCGCCCCGGGCGTCGCTGCGTCCGTCTGCGGCGCGTCCGTCCGAACCGCGGCCGGCTGCGGCACGGCCGCCGGCGGCCGGAACATCGTTGTGGTGCGCATAGGCGGTGGTGCGGCCGCGGCCACGCGCATTCCGGCGTTCGGCGCGCTCGGCATCTGCGCGGTCCTGGTTCTGCTCGGCGACACGGTCGGCGGCGTTGCGGGCAGCAGCCTTGCCTTCGTAGGCGACGGCGCGGCGCTCGGCGCGCGGCAGGTCGGTCCGCGGTGCCTCGGCGGACACCCGTCCGCGTCCGCCACGGCCACCACGGCCACCCGCGGTGGGTGCAGCCTGGGTGGTGCGGCGGGCGCGCTTGCGCTCGGCGTTGGCACCGGTGGAGGTGCCGCCACCGTGCTGGGCGGCTTTGGCTGCCAGCAGGGCGGCACGGGTACGGGGATCGATCTTGTCGGCCATTTCGCCGACCAGTTCAGCAACCAGCGGGGAGTTGGCGGTGACGCGCTCGAAGTTGACCTCGACGCCGGCGGCCTTCATCAGCTTCTTGACGTCGGACTGCTGCTCGGGCAGGGTCAGCGTGACCACGGTGCCGTCGGAACCGGCGCGGGCCGTACGGCCTGAGCGGTGCAGGTACGCCTTGTGCTCCGTGGGCGGATCCACGTGGATGACCAGTTCGACGTCGTCGACGTGGACGCCGCGGGCCGCGACGTCGGTGGCCACCAGGACGCGGACATCGCCGGAGGAGAACTCGGCCAGGTTGCGGTCACGGGCGTTCTGCGAGAGGTTGCCGTGCAGATCGACGGCGGGGATGCCGGCGTCGGTCAGGGTCTTGGCCAGCTTGCGGGCGTGGTGCTTGGTGCGCATGAAGAGCACGCGGCGGCCGGCGCCGGAGGCGAGCTCGACGATCAGCTGCTTCTTGACGGTCTGGTCGTTGACCACCAGCACGTGGTGTTCCATGGTGGTCACCGCGGCCTGCGGGTCGTCCACGGAGTGGGTCAGCGGGTTGGACAGGTAGCGCTGGACGATCTTGTCCACGCCGTTGTCCAAGGTGGCGGAGAACAGCAGGCGCTGGCCCTGGGTGGGGGTCATGTCCATGAGCTTCTTGACCACCGGGAGGAAGCCAAGGTCGGCCATGTGGTCGGCCTCGTCCAGGACGGTGATCTCGACGGCTTCGAGGGTCAGGATGCGCTGGCGGATCAGGTCCTCCAGGCGGCCCGGGCAGGCGATGACGATGTCGACGCCGGCGCGCAGTGCCTTTTCCTGGCGGGCCTGGGAGATGCCGCCGTAGATCACGGTGGTGGTCAGGCCCATGGCCTTGGCCATCGGCTCGATGGTCGCGTTGATCTGCGTGGCCAGCTCGCGGGTGGGAGCCAGGACCAGGCCCATCGGGCGGCCGGGCTTGCGGAAGTGCTTGGCTTCGCGCTCTGCGAGTCGTGCCACCAGCGGGATGGCGAATGCGATGGTCTTGCCGGAGCCGGTGCGGCCGCGGCCCAGGACGTCGCGTCCGGACAGGGTGTCGGGAAGGGTCTTGACCTGGATCGGGAAGGGCTCCACGATCCCCTGTGCGGTCAGGGTGTCGGCAAGTGCTTTGGGCGTGCCGAGGGCAGCAAATGTAGTCATGTGTTTCAAAGTCTTTCAGGCGGTATCCGTGCGGATATCGGCCCCCGATGCCGGTTGGCTCAAGGGTTCGCCGAAGAAAAGTCAGGTGATCAACCGGGCTGTTGCCAAACTTCAGCAAGCGGCCGCCGGGACCAAATGGAACGCGTTCATCGACGCAGGATGTGCCTCTCACATGAAAAAATCCCACTGCCTGCGTGCGGATTCCCGAAGGAATCCGGCAGGGATCCGGCTGATGGACCGAAGCCGGTCAACCAAATCAAAAGTGGGCATCACTGCACATCAAGTTCCACTAGCCTACCACCCGGCAGGCCCGGGTCCCGTATCCGTGACGGCCGGCCCGGCCCCTAGCCCGCCATGCTGGGGGCTTGGAACAGCGGCATGTGGGACAACTGGGCGGATGCATGAGCGGATGTGTTGACGGCCGCCCGTGACGGCGTTTTGGCCGGTCCCCGGTCGGCTGGCCGCAGGATCACGAGCGCCTCGGCGTCGATGAGGCGGCGGGTCCCCGTCCGGGCATCGAGGATCCAGAACAGGTCCCCGCCTGTGACGGTCTGGGTCACCGGGCCCCGGTGGAAGAGCTTCCCGTTGTGCCACGCCTCGATCTCGTCCCCCACGTTCAACTCGGCCGAGCTGCGGATCTGCCGTGCTTCGTCAACGTCCATGGTCATTGCCCTTCCCCAGCGTTCAATGTCTTGTGCCCAGCATTCATGACGCAGGTTTCAGATTGGTTTCCGGAGCGTGATTTCCACGTGTCCGTCCGCCTGCGCGGCGCCCGGACGGAAGCCCGGACGGCGTATTGACCGCCCTTACGTCCGGGAGGACCATGGTGGGCGGGAAGGGCCGCACGAGGGGCGGCCCGTGAGGGGAGTCGGACGCAATGCCGGGAATAGTCTCCGCTGGCCTGTTTCGGGTCATCCAGCTGGCGTTGTTTCCCTTGAGTGCGGCCGGCTACATCACGTCCGTCCCCGGGATGCTCGCCTACAGCCGGCGCACCGGCACGTCGGCCACGCTGCTCGCATCCCTCTACACGCGCTGGATGCAGCACCGCCTGGGGACACGGCCGGATGTCCCCGCGGCCCGGCTCATGGCCGTTCTGCCGAACGTGTCCGCGACTGGCATCCAGATGGAGACCGCCCCCACGCTCGCCGCCCACCTGATCACGGGCTACGTGCCCAGGCTCTACCGCTATCCGTACCCGGGGCCGGCACCGATGCGCCACCAGCCGACAGCACGGACCAGCCTCTATGACGCGGCCGTTCAACGGCATCGCGGGGGCATCGACCAGCTCGTGATCCTCGGGGCGGGATTCGACACCCGGGCGTTCCGGCTGGCGCCCGGGGACCGGGTGCGTTGCTTTGAACTCGACCTGCCCCGGACCCAGGCTTTCAAACTCGCGATGCTCGAAAAAGCGGGCCTCTCTACGCGCCTGGCCACGTACGTACCCGCCGATTTCGAGACCGAGGACTGGATGGAGAAGCTGCTCGCAGCCGGTTTCGACCCGAACCGGCCCGCACTGTTCCTCTGGGAAGCGGTGACCATGTACCTGGACCGCGCCTCCGTCGAGGCGACGCTGCGCAGGATCGCCGGCACCGCCCCGGGCAGCATCGTGGCCTTCGACTACTTTTCCAGGGAAACGATCACCTCGGGATCGCCCTACATGCGGTATGCGCGGGCTGCCGCGAGGTTCGTCGGCGAGCCCCTGACCTTTGGGATCGACAACACTCCCCCGGCCAGGAAGAGCGCCGCGGACTTTGTTGGGTGCTTCGGACTGGTCCTTGAGGAGCACAGGAATTTCGGCAGGGAGACCCGACGGCGGTCCGCGCCGGGAGGGTTCGTCACCGCCGTCGTGCCTGAAAACAAACAGCGAAACCCGGCGAACCGCCGTGATGAGGGGAAACCATGACAAAACGCAGCCGCAGCCAAGGGCATGTCGCCGCCGAACACGCGGCGGTCGAGGATGCGGCGCCCGGTTCCGCAGCCCGGCTGTGGGATGAAAAGTACAGCAGCCGGTCCAGGATGTGGAGCGGGGAGCCGAATCCGCAACTCGTCGCCGAGGTGGCGGACCTTCCTGCCGGCGAGGCCCTGGACCTGGGGTGCGGCGAGGGCGCGGACGCGATATGGCTTGCTGCCCGCGGTTGGAGAGTGACGGGCCTGGACGTTTCCGCCGTCGCCCTGGAGCGTGCGGCCGCCCACGCCCGGGAACGGGGCCAGGACGCCACCATCGAGTGGGTGCAGCAGGATCTTGCCACATGGGTCCCGGACCGGTTGTTCGACCTCGTCACGGCCCAGTTCCTGCATTCCACCCAGATGCCGTGGCAGCAGGCGTTGCAGCTCGCCGCGGCCGCGGTGCGGACCGGCGGGACGCTGCTGATCGTCGGCCATCACCCCGACGGGCTGCCTCCGTGGGGCGCGCACCATACTCCGGAGAAGTTCTTCACGGCCGAGGACCTTGCCCGGGAACTCCGGATCGAGGAGCCGATGTGGCGTGCCGAGGTCCTGGACAGCCGGCGTCGCAGCGCCGACGGGCCCGACGGCGAGGCAGTGTCCCTCACGGATGCCGTGCTGCGGGCCACGCGCCTGGCCGCCCAGTAGACAGCCCAACGGCCTGTCGGGCCGTTGTCTGGATGGCCCGCGGGGCCGCTGCCTCAGGCGGCCCCGGGATTTCCAGGACCCCATGTGATGCAGCTCACCCCGATTCGACCGTGAGGAATTCCGTTCCCGGCCCGTCTTACCTATGACGGCGCCACAGAGCGTCTTCCTCAACCGATCAGGAGTGATTGCCTTGACCACCCAGACGCACACCCCGGCAGACGTCCAGGGACAGGCCGGCCCGGCAACCGCAGCGAAGGCAACCGCAGCGAAGGCGCCCGCCGCGAAGTCCCCCACGCTGGGCGCGCCCGCACCGGCCTCAGGCATCGACGGCCGCGGTGCGACCACTGTCGCAGACGGCGTTGTGGCAAAGATCGCCGGCATCGCGATCCAGGAAATCGAAGGAGTGCACGCCCTCGGCGGCGGAGCAGCCCGTGCGCTGGGAACCCTGCGTGAAAAGGTCGGCCAAAAGGACCTCACCCAGGGCGTCAGCGTGGAAGTCGGACAAACGCAGGTAGCGGTCGACATCACCCTGGTGGTCGAGTACCCGCACCCGCTCCAGCTTGTCGCGGACAAGGCCCGCGACGCTGTCTATACGGCCATCGAGGACCTCGTCGGCATGGAGGTGACGGAAGTGAACATCACCATCACGGACATCCATGTGCCCTCCGATGACGAGGACACCGAGGACGCACGGACCGAGCCGAGGGTGGCTTGAGCCCCACGCTGGCCGGCCTGGCCATCGGAGCCGTCCTGGCCGCAGCGTCCCTGGCGTTTGGATTCTGGGGTTTCCTGCTCACCGCGCTCTTCATGGGGGCAGGGGCCGTGCTGGGCCGCGCGGCCGAGGGGCGGCTGGATCTTGGCGGAGTGCTGGACGCCCTGCGCGGCAAGCGCTCCTCCTCGTGATGCGGGCGGGGCACACCCGGATCACCCCGGCAGCCCTCAGGCACACCATCGAGACGATCGCGGCCCACGCCTTCAGCGTTCCGAGATCCGACGTCGCCGCGGTGCTGGATGACGATTCGGGCCGGCTCGCCGCGAGAGTCTCCGTGAAGCTGGCGCTCCCGCCGCTCCTCGGCCCGCGCCGGGGGCCCGACGGCGGCACCGTCTTCGACCGCTCCCGGGCGGCCCGGACAGCCATCATTGCCCGCGGCCTGGACCTCACCGGCCGGACGCTAAGCAGCGTAGATATCCGGATCAGCGGCGCCGCACAGCACTCCGGCACTGCCAGGGTCGACGCGCCATCCGGAGCGCCACGCCGGAACCACAAGGACCGGAACCACAAGGAAAGGAAAATCGCATGAGCCAGGATCGAGCCATTCGGCGCCTCGTTCGCAGGGAGACCCACTCCTCCCGGGCCACGGCGTCCATCCTGACCGCTAGCGTCCTTGCCGCCGTCTTCCTCTGGCTTGCCCTCGAGACCGTCCTGGCCCTCCTCCAAGAGAGCCCGCTCCTTGGCAGCCCCGACCGGCTGGGCCGATGGCTCACCGGCGTGCCGGCCACCACGCTCCCGGTCGGGTTGGTGGCCGCCGGCGCCGGCCTGGCGGTTGTCGGTCTGGCGCTGCTCGCAGCCGCAACCATGCCCGGCCGCCGGTCCCGGCACGCCGTGCACAGCGGCCGGAGCGCCGTGGTGGTCGATGACGAGGTGATCGCCTCGGCAGTATCCCGGCGGGCGCGCCTCACCGCGGGGCTGGCCCCCGGGCAGATCATCACCACGGTGGGCAGGCGGGCTGTCCGCGTCCAGGTCCGTCCGACGTCGGGCGTTTCCGTGGACCGGGACGCGATCAGCGCCGCGGTCGACGACGAGCTGGCCGGGTACTCCCTTGGCCGCCGGATCGCACCGACAATCCACATCATGAGGGAAGGGGCGCTGGGGCAATGAGTCGGACCAACAGGGCATTGAACCGGATCCTGCTGGCCCTGGCCGGGCTCGTGCTGCTCGCGGCCGGCGCTGCAACGGCTGCCGCCGGGATCCTGCCGGACGTTGCGGCCGCATGGGCGGCCACAGGATCCTCCCTCCTGGACCAGGCCGGAACACTCCTCGCCTCGGCACCGCTCCCGGGCCCCGCCCGCAGCTGGTGGGCCATGGCCGGGCTCGCCGCGCTGGCCACGGCCGCCGGGCTCAGTATCGCCTGGATCGCATCGCAGGGTGGCGGCCGGACACCTCGCGTGGGCCGGGAATCTGACGGCGGCCGCGGCACCACCATCGTCGAAACCGGGTTTGTCTCGGCGGCCGTCAAACAGGCCCTCGCCGGCAACCGCCTGGTACTCGGCACCTCGGTATCGGCATGGGACAACAGAGGCACAACGGGACTCCGGCTGCGGCTCCAGGCGCGGCAGGGCGCATCTCCAAGGGAGATCGCGGACACCGCCGACGTCCTGGTCCAGGGGATCGACACATTGCTCGGCCATCCGCTCCCGGTTCTGGTCCGAATCACCAGCGGCACCAAAACCTGGGCGGCCGCACCGGATCGCGCCCGGTAGCCGGCCGGAAGATGTACCGCAACACCGCACCACGCCGTAATGACAGCAGAGGAAACATCATGGGAATCGACGACAAAGTCAACTACACAGTCATCCACCACATCGGTGCGGCCAAAGAAGGCGTCGGCAGCATGACAGGCGACCAGGGCCTCAAGCGGGAAGGCCAGCACGAGCAGGCCCAGGCAAAACTGCAGGAGGCCGGCGACCGGGTCAAGGACGCCGCGGCCGATATCGGAGAGAACATCAAGGACGCCGCGCGGAAGCTCAAGGAAGGCTTCAGCAAGGAGTAGCCCGCACCCCGATATGCCCGCGATGAAAGCAGAGATAAGCGCGTGACTGGTTCACCTTCGGCGCCGCATCAACTGGACCTCGTACCGGACGCCCTGCTGGTGGGTCGGGCCACCGACGGCGACACCGCCGCTTTCGAGGCGCTGGCGCGACGGCATGGCCCCGTTATGCGGGCCTGCGCCCGCCGCCTGACCGGCTCCCTCGCCGATGCCGACGACGTAGTGCAGGAATCGCTGATGCAGGCCTGGAAGCAGCTCGACACCCTGCGCGATGGGGACGCCGTGAAGGGCTGGCTGCTGCGTATTACCGGCAGCCGCAGCATCGACCACCTGCGCCGGCGAAGAAACCATTCGGACCTCGGCGATCTCCACCACGGGCTGGAGGCTGGTGCGGGCACCGCTCACAGGGACCACCCCGAACACGCCGCCCTGAGCGGTTCCCGGATGGACGCGCTCAAGACCGCGCTGGCCGCCCTGCCCGAGGAACAACGCCGCTGCTGGGTGCTGAAGGCGTTCAATGACCAGAGCTATGAGGAAATTGCGCAAACCTTGAACATCAGCACTGCCAGCGTCCGCGGCCGCCTTTCCCGGGCACGCATCACTCTGGCCCGCGAAATGGAGGACTGGCGATGAGCACCCCTGGCGAGACTCTCGGCTGCGGGCACAACCTGGCAGACCTGAGCGAATACCTGGACACCGGACGGATCGGCGATCCCGGCCACCTTGAGGACTGTCCCGAATGCCAGTCCGGGCTGGCCTCGCTGCGCAGGCTCGCGGCCCTCGGCAATGAACTGCTCGACGCCGACACCGCTGCGGCCGGCAGCGGCAGCGACGACTGGATGAAGACCATTCTGGACAACCTGCACCTGGAACTGCGGCCGGGCAGGAACATTCCCCTGCGCGCCGACACACCCGGCGACCTCCTCACCGAGACAGAGGGCGCCATATCGGCGCTGATCCGCTCTGTTGCGGATTCCCTGCCCGGCACCGCTGCCGGAAAATGCCGCCTGTACGGGGACGTCACCGAGCCGGGGGCCCCCATCACCATCGGCGTCGACCTCGCCGTCGTCTACGGGCATCCCTTGGAACAGCGCGCCACCGCGCTTCGCTGGAAGTTGGCCACGACCCTGGCCCTGCAGACAGAACTGAACATCACGGCGATCGATGTCACGATCACCGACGTTTTGGAGCCCGGCAATCCAGACCCAGAGGAGACGCCATGACCCAGCCCTTGCCTCCCGGGCACGGCACACCTGCGGCACTGCCCGACGCCGCGCTGCCAGCCGAGCTGCCCGACGCTGCGCTGCCGGGCGAACAGCCCGACGCCGCGCTGCCGGCCGAGCTGCGGGCGGTCATCGAGGCCGTTCACGGCGTGACGGCGGTGTATCCGGCGCGACCGCTCTGGCAAACGATCGCGGGCGCGGCCCGGTCGGCCGTGACCGGAGAAGCGCCGCCGGCTGTTGACGTCATCGATTCCGGTGCCGGCGCGACACCTTCGACTGTGAGGACGCGCATCGGCGTGAGCGGGGCGTACCCGGCCCCGGAGGTGGCCCGGGCCGTGGCCGCGGCGGTGCGGCGGCACTTCAGCCCGCACCCTGTGAATGTCCACGTTGGCATCGTCCAGATCGGCATCGACCAGGTTTCAGAAGCCCCGCCGCGCAAAATATGACAAAAGACAGCGGACGACAACTGAAGCTAAGATGATCGACAGCTGTCGAAGCCGCCCACGGGCGGGTGATCTGCGCCAATGCGATTCGGAGCCCCGCAGCGGGCGGGCGTGCCCGCGTCGCAATTTTCCCTAGGGCCCGCGAAAGATGAGGGTCCCGGACCGGCTCCCGCGCCTTCCGGGAGCTTCGTCCCGCCGGGAGCGCGGCGGCACTCCACCGACCAGACGGTCCACCTACGCGGACCGACGCGACAACAGGGACCACGAAATACCGGCCCTAACCTTGATCTACCCGCCAAAACTGTTACCTCCGTCACACTCTGACGGATCCGTGCGGCCCGCACTGTGGAACCCCCGCCGGCGACCGCCTGTGACAAGGAAGAAGCCTCATGTCTGAACGCACCACCACGGCCGCTCCGGCCACTGCAGAATCTGACATTGCCCAAACTGGAACTGCCGCCTCCGCCAACGGTGACTCCGGGAACCGCGAGCCGCACCTCGCCCGGGCCCTCGGCAACCGCCACATCCAGCTGCTCGCCATCGGCGGCGCGATTGGCACCGGTCTGTTCATGGGGTCCGGGAAGACCATCTCGCTCGCCGGCCCCTCCGTCATCTTCGTCTACATGATCATCGGCTTCATGCTGTTCTTCGTGATGCGTGCCATGGGCGAGATCCTGCTCTCCAACCTGAACTACAAGTCCTTCAGCGACTTCGCCGGTGACCTCCTGGGACCGTGGGCCGGCTTCTTCACCGGATGGTCCTACTGGTTCTTCTGGGTGGTCACCGGGGTGGCGGACATCGTCGCCATTTCCGGCTACGTGGACAAGCTCGCTCCCGGCACGCCCCTGTGGATCCCCGCGCTGCTCACGCCCGTGGTCTTGATCCTCCTGAACCTCCCCACCGTGAAGGCGTTCGGTGAAGCGGAGTTCTGGTTTGCCATCATCAAGGTGGTCGCCATCGTGGCCCTGATCGTCACCGGCGCGGTCATGATCGCCACCCACTTCACGTCCCCGAACGGCGCAGAAGCTAACCTCGCCAACATGTGGAACGACGGCGGCATGTTCCCGCACGGCATGTTCGGCTTCGTCCTCGGCTTCCAGATCGCCATCTTCGCTTTCGCCGGAATCGAACTGGTGGGCACCGCCGCCGCCGAAACCAAGGACCCGGAGAAGAACCTGCCGCGCGCCATCAACTCCATCCCGGTCCGCGTCCTCCTCTTCTACGTGGGCGCCCTGGTGGTCATCATGGCCGTCAATCCGTGGCGCACCATCGACCCCGCCAGCAGCCCGTTCATCGGCATGTTCACCCTCGCCGGGCTGGGGATCGCCGCGGTGGTCATCAACCTTGTGGTCCTGACCTCCGCCGCCTCCAGCGCCAACTCCGGAATCTACTCAACCTCCCGGATGGTCTACGGCCTCGCCCAGGACGGGAACGCGCCCAAAGCGTTCGGAAAGCTCAGCGTCCGCAAAGTACCGCAGAACGCGCTGCTGTTCTCCTGCATCTTCCTGCTGGCCGGCCTGGTCCTGCTCTATTCCGGCGACTCCGTGATCGGCGCGTTCACGGTGGTCACTTCCGTGGCGTCCGTGCTGACCATGTTTGTGTGGTCCATGATCCTGGTCAGCTACATCGTCTTCCGCCGCCGCCGGCCGGCCCTGCACGAGGCTTCGTCCTTCAAGATGCCCGGCTCCGCTTTCATGCCGTACGTCGTGCTCGCGTTCTTCGTGTTCATGCTGGTGGCCCTGGGGCAGGCCGACGACACCCGGCTGGCACTCTTCGTGGCGCCCGTGTGGTTCCTGCTGCTGGGCGCGGCCTGGCACTTCAACCGCAAGTCCCCGCTTCAGCAGGCCCGGATTGTGGAATGGAAGGCCGTCCGCTCGCAGGAGGAAGCCCGCGCGTCTGCCTGATCCCCGCGCTGAAACAAGGGAGCGCTGAAACAAAGGAGCGCTGACGCACAGGAGCCCCGGCCGGATCATCCGGCCGGGGCTCCTGTGCAGTGCTTGTTATGGTGCAGTGCGCGTCATGGTGCAGCGCCGCTATGGTGCAGTGCCGCTACGCGCGTTTGGTGACGGCGGCCGGGGCGACGGCGACGCGCGGCGCGACGGCCACGGCGGCGGTCCCGATCACCGCCGTCAGCGCGAACACTCCGGCAAACGACGCCGACGGCGCCGCCGTCGCGAACGCTGCGAACACGATCCCGGTGCCAGCGAGGGCCAGGGCGCCGCCGAGGGAATCCGAAATGGACATCGCCGAACTGTTGAAACCCTCGGTGTCTTTGGTGGAGAGTGCCAGGGTCATGACGCTCAGCCGCGGATACATCAGGCCCATGCCGCCCCCGGCGAAGATCCATCCCGCGATCGCGACCGCGGCCGGCCAGGCCAGCACCGTGGTCACGAGGGCCAGGACGACGGCGCCAAGGACCAGGGCCGATCCGATCCGCACCGCCCTCCGGTGCTCCAGCCGGGTCCCCAGCCGGCCCTGGATGGCCGACGCAGCAGCCCAGGCGATGGCGCCGCCGGTGAGCGTGAGGCCAGCAAACGTCGGGGCGAAGGCGTAGCGTTCCACGAGCAGGTACGGCAGGTAGACCTCGGCGCCGAAAAACGCCGCGGATGCCAGGCCGCGGGTAAGGATCACGCTCGGCAGGCCGCGCCGGGCGGTCAGCGTTCCGCGCGGCATGAGGGGACGGACGGCCAGGAGCGCGACGGCGACGGCGGCCGCCGCCAGCACCCCGCCGGCGACCGGTACCGCGGCGGACAGGTTCAGGCCCAGCACGGCGAGCGCTGCCAGTGCCGCCAGCGCCAACTTGGCAAGGCCTCCCGGCCGGCCGCGGGACCCTGGCTCAGCGGCCGGGGAATCTCCGTCGGCGCCCGTGCTGCCGTTCAGGCCGCGCAGGGCCGGGGCCGTCAGGAGCAGGGCCGGCACCACCAGTCCGACCACACCGAGAAAGACCCACTGCCAGCCGGCCAGTTGGGCCACGGCGCCGGCCGCGAACGGTCCCACGAGGGACGGGATGACCCAGGCCGCGGAGAAGGCGGCGAAAATTTTCGGATGCAGGACCGGCGGGTAGACCCGGGCAATCACCACGTAGAGGGCCACGGTAAGCCCGCCGCCGCCGAGTCCCTGCACCAGCCGTCCGGACACGAGGACCGGCATGGTTCCGGCGGTACCGGCGATGAGCAGGCCGAGCACGAACATGCCCACTGCGGCCAGGAGCGGCGCCACCGGCCCCTTGCGGTCCGACCAGCTGCCCGCGGCCACCATGCCGATCACCCCGGTGGCAAGCGGCCCGGCGAAGGCCAAGGCGTAGAGTCCCGCACCGTCCAGTTCCCGGCTGACGAGCGGCATGATGGTGGTCACCGCCAGGGACTCGAAGGCCGCCAGGAACACAAGCGCGCAGGCGCCGAGGGTCACCAGCAGGTAGCTGCGGTGGAAGATGCCGGCCGATTCCGGGACGGCTTTCGGACGGGATTCCTGGTGATGGGGCGGGTCGGTCTGGGGCACGTGCCACAGCTTACAACCGGACCCCCACAGCCCGCCCGCCTGTGGGCCTATCAGCTGGCCGGTGGGCCCATCAGCTGCCGGTCCGCCGCCGTCAGCCCGCCTCGTCGAACCCCTGGGCAGGAACCACGACGGCGCCACTGGCCCTGGAGTCCGGGTTCAGCATCCAGCCCACACGCTTGACGGTGCTCAGCATGACGACGCTTTCCACGAGCTCGATCCCGGGCACTTTTTGCTGCAGCGCCACCTCGATGTTCATGACGTCCGCCAAGGACTGCAGCCACATTATGATCACGAAATTCGTGGGCCCCGTGGTGGAGGCGCTGAGCCGGACGTTCCGCATGGTCCTCAGCTCGGCGGCGGCTGCCTCGTGCCGCCCGGCGGGGACGTTGACGAACCATTGGCAGGTCACGGGGAAAGCGGAGAGTTTCTGGGCCACCTCGCACCGGAATGACAGGATGCCGCTGGCGAGCACACGGTTGAGCTGGCGCTGGACGGTGGCCGGGTGCCTGCCGAGGCCGCGGGCAATGTCCGCCGCCGTGGCCCGCCCGTCCCTGGCCAGGAACGGCAGGAGCGCCAGGTGGCTTTCCGGCAGCGCCTCCCGGGCGGCAGCCTGGGCAACCCCGGTGGCCTCGGGGCCGGCCAACGCCCGCACGGCGGCCTGCTGCGCGCGGCTCAACACGTTCAGCCGCCAGGAGCCGCCGCTCGCGTGCAGCCTGGTGCACAGGGCGGTCTGATATTTGAGGAGGCCGTCAATCTCCTTCAGCCGGGAGATGACTTTCAGGCTGAAATCGTCCAGGGAGGGCGTAATGACGGTCAGCATGAGGTCCCGGTGGCTGGCTGCCTCCTCCACCGTGACGATTTCCGGCATCTCGGCGAGCCTGGCGGTGACTTCCTCGCGCCGGTGCATTTCGCAATCCACGGCGACGAATGCCAGGCACATTTGCTGGGGGTCCCCGATCAGGTGGGCGGTGATCCAGGACACGCCAGAGTCCAGCAGCCGCTCCCACCGGGCGGCCAGGGTGGTGGCGTGCACGCCCAGCACCTGGGCCGCATCCGCCCAACTCAGCCGCGGGGCAATCTGCAGGACGTTGATCAGGGCGAGATCGTCCTCGCTGAGTTCCATCATTTTTCCCTTCATCCATGCACGAAACCTGCGGCAACAGTCTATTCGTGCATTTTTTCTGGCCTTCGGGCGGGTGTGAACTGTGTCACTTGAGAATAGACGCAGGACGTCCCCGCCGGACGTGAACCAAGGAACTTCGAAAAACAAGCCAGTCGCCAACCAGGCGATTTTCGATAAACGACAAACGACAAACGACAAACGACAAACAAGGAGAACACGTGCCGATCACCGCAGATGCCCGGGAAATGCAGACGGACCTTGCCCGGCTCCGCCACGAACTGCACCGGGAACCCGAGATCGGCCTGGCGCTGCCCCGCACCCAGGAGAAGGTGCTCAAGGCCCTGGACGGGCTTCCCTACGAGATCACCCTGGGCCAGGAGACGACGTCGGTCACCGCAGTACTGCGGGGCCAGGGGCCCGGGGCCGAAGGGGGCTCGCGCCCGGCGGTGCTGCTGCGCGCTGACATGGACGGCCTGCCGGTGCAGGAGAAGACGGGCGTGGACTACACGTCCAGGATCGACGGCGCCATGCACGCCTGCGGCCACGACCTGCACACCTCCATGCTGGCAGGGGCCGCCACCCTCCTGGCCGAACGCCGGCACCAGCTGGCCGGCGACGTCGTCCTGATGTTCCAGCCCGGCGAGGAAGGCTTCGACGGCGCGAGCCACATGATCCGCGAAGGCGTGCTGGATGCCGCCGGCCGGCGTGTGGACGCCGCCTACGGCATGCACGTGTTTTCCGCCCTCGAACCGCACGGCACGTTCTGCACCAAGCCCGGCGTCATGCTGAGTTCCTCCGACGGCCTGGTGGTCACCGTGCTCGGCGCTGGCGGTCACGGGTCGGCCCCGCACTCGGCCAAGGACCCCGTCACGGCGGCCGCCGAGATGGTCACTGCCCTCCAGGTCATGATCACCCGCCAGTTCAACATGTTTGACCCCGTGGTCCTCTCCGTGGGGGTCCTCCAGGCCGGCACCAAGCGCAACATCATCCCGGAAACCGCGCGCATCGAGGCCACCATCAGGACCTTCTCCGAGGAAGCCCGGCAGAAAATGATGGACGCCGTGCCGCGGCTGCTGACGGGAATCGCGGCGGCACACGGCCTCGACGTCGACGTCGACTACCAGCAGGAGTATCCGCTGACCATCACGGACGAGGACGAAACGCACACCGCGGAGAACGTCATTGCGGGCCTGTTCGGCGACTCCCGGCTCTCCCGCTGGGCCACCCCGCTGAGCGGCTCCGAAGACTTCTCGAGGGTTCTGGCCGAGGTCCCCGGCACGTTCATCGGGCTGAGCGCCGTCCCCCGGGACACCGACCATGCCACCTCCGCGTTCAACCACTCCCCGTACGCCACGTTCGACGACGGCGTGCTGGCTGACGGCGCCGCACTCTACGCCGAGCTCGCCATCTCAAGGCTGGCCGCACTCGCGGCCGCCGACGCTCCTGCCGCGGCCAACACGGTTGCCGCCGCCTCCGCCCTTTCCTAGCCCGCACCCCCGAGGGAGAAGACCATGACTGCAGCCACGATCACGCCGGCGGCAACCCGAACATCCACCCGCAAGACGCTCGTCGGCACCGGCATCGGCAATGCCGTCGAATGGTATGACTGGGCCATCTACGCCACGTTCACGCCGTTCATCGCCAGCCAGCTTTTCAGCAAGTCGGATCCTGCGTCCGCGGTGCTGTCCACGCTGGCGATTTTCGCCGTCGGCTTCGTTGCCCGCCCTTTCGGCGGCTTCCTGTTCGGTTGGATCGGTGACCGGATCGGCCGGAAGGCTTCCATGACCCTGGCCGTGGGGCTGGCGTCGGTGGGCAGCCTGATGATCGGCATCGCGCCGACGTTCGCGGCGGTCGGCGTCTGGGCATCGCTCACGCTCCTGGTGGCGCGCCTGATCCAGGGCCTGGCCCACGGCGGCGAGCTGCCGTCGTCGCAGACGTACCTGTCCGAAATGGCGCCGAAGGAACACCGCGGCTTCTGGGCCACCCTGATCTATACCTCCGGCACCGTGGGCATCCTGTTCGGAACCCTGCTCGGTGCCGTGCTGAACATGACGCTGAGCACCGAACTCATGAACGCGTGGGGCTGGCGTATCCCGTTCCTGATCGGCGCGGCCATGGGTCTCTACGCGCTGATCATGCGGTCCCGGCTGCACGAAACGGACGTCTTCGAGGGTGAAGCCGCGACGGAAAAGCGCGCTCCGATCTGGCCGCAGATTGTCCGCCACCGCAAGCAGGCCCTCCAGGTGATCGGCCTGACGGTCGGCCTGACCGTGATCTACTACATCTGGGGTGTCGTCGCCCCCAGCTACGCCACCACCGCCCTGAAGATCGACCGGGGCGAGGCCCTGTGGGCCGGCGTGATCGGCAACATCGTGTTCATCGCGGCGCTGCCCTTCTGGGGCAAGCTGGCGGACCGGATCGGACGCAAGAAAGTGTTGTGGGCCGGTGCGATCGGCGCGGGCATCATGCACTTCCCGATGACCGCCCTGCTCAAGGATTCCGCCTGGCAGCTGGCCGTCAGCATGTCCGTCATGCTGATCTTCATCGCCGCCAGCGCGGCGATCGTCCCGGCCGTCTACGCCGAGCTGTTCCCCACCAGCATCCGCACCGTGGGCGTCGGAGTGCCCTACTCGATCTGTGTGGCCGTGTTCGGCGGAACCGCGCCCTATCTGCAGCAGTGGCTCGGCACCACCGTGCAGATGCCGCAGCTGTTCAATGTGTACGCCGTGTTGCTGCTCGCCATCTCCGCGGCCTGCGTCTTCACCATCCCGGAAACCAAGGGCAAGGACCTCACGCTCTGATCCGGTCCCGCCCGGTTGAGCTATCAGCTGTGGCTGTTCTGGAGGGTGTGCTGTCTCACCTCATCGTTGACACTTCATGTCTCAACTGATCGTGGACGGTTCATGTCTCAGGACTTCGTGGACGGTTGCCTGCCCGTGCCGTTGAGGCCGATGTAGACGGTTCCTTTGGGCGGGCGCGGGTGGCTGATGATTTC